>CAYXIT010000096.1:4382-8807 GCA_964465275.1 uncultured Bacteroidales bacterium
CAGTGTTTTTCATTGTTTTTTTTCGCCCTGTTGTACATACCGCTTTCGATCCTGAGTTTGCCGGAATTATAGGTATTCCGGTTGCCTTTTTTCGTTATACCATGTCTGTAATTATTGCACTGTCTATTGTAATAAGCATTCGTACAGTGGGTATAATACTGGTGCTGAGCCTTTTTACCATTCCCCAGATAACAGCTATGCTTTTTACACGCGATTTCGTCCGGATCATTCCTTTGGCTGCATTATTTGGCGTTCTGGGATCCCTGGCAGGGTTGTTTTTTTCTTACTTTTTTAATATCCCATCCGGAGCCTCAATTATTTTTTTTCTTACACTTCAGTTTCTGGTTATCAAAGGTTTTGTTCTGTTTCGTGATTTTTTTCTCAGGGAATAATAACGTGGTATAAAAACCATATTATTCAAAAGCAGTCTGTCGTGAAAAAATTCTGCATACTTTTTCTGATTCTTTCTCCTTTCTCCGGACCTTTGCCTTTGTAGAAAAATATAGCTGAAATAATATCAGCGCATACTTATTTGGCACATCTCCTCTATTGACATTCTCATCCTAATTTCGTACATTGCTATCGAAATAAAAGGGCTACAGAATATTGCATGCTCAGTGTGAATTTAACATTTAAAGCCATGAAAAATTTAATCCTGATTTTCAAATTCTTATTTGTTATTAGTATGCTGAATGCACAGTCTGGATGGCATTGGCAAAACCCCCTGCCACAGGGAAATCCATTAAACTGCATCCACTTCAATGCTCATATGGGTTGGGCTGTGGGAGAGAATGGTACAGCCTTACACATGAAAGATTACGGAGAACCATGGGAACTGGTTAACCTGGGGACAGATGAAAACCTGAATGGCGTGTATATGCATGATGACCTGATGGCTTTTATGGTGGGCGACAATGGATTGCTTTTGTTTGTGATGTATCATCAGAATACTGACACATACGAGGTAAAAAAGCTTAACAGTAATACAGATATGGATCTTTACTCGGTAACCTCTGATATAAATGGTTGCCCCTGGGTTTCTGGTGATGAAGGAACCGTACTCAGGTCGAATGATTTTGGAGAAACCTGGGAAGAACAGTCTGTTAACTTCGGATATGAACTGTACCAGTTGGGTAATATTGAATGCACTGAAGCCTGGGTTGTAGGCAGGGATGGTTCTGTCATTTATACGTACAATGCAGGAAATTCATGGAGCTATCGCTCGGTTCCAACCTCGCTGGATTTATTATCTGTTCACGTGGGCACCTTTGAAAATATCAGGGTTTCTGGGCAGAATGGGAATATCTGGCACACAGCAGATAAAGGACTTAACTGGGAACAGGAATACGAAGAAGCAGGCTATCAAATATATGATATAATTAATATCGGTCTTAACGCTGCTTATGCCGTAGGTACTGATTCCAAAATTCTGGAAACCTTTGATTATGGCGAGACCTGGACTGAACCGGGAACAGATGTGACTTTGTATGATACACCTTTATTCAGCGTAACCAATCGCTGGGGGGAAAATAGCATATATGTAGCTGGTTACTATGGTGTTATTTTGAGAAACTCAGGCATTGAAACTGAATTTGAACTACAAACCGAGGGACAGTTGAAATGGCTTCATGCAGTTGATTTTGCGAATGATTCTGTCGGATGGGCCGTTGGTGGGCAATTTACTGATACCGGCACTGGCACTTCAAAAGGTGTTGTTTTAGGTACTACTGATGGTGGCCAAACCTGGGAATTACTTTTGTTGCCTTCTTCACTTCTAAGCAGCGTTGATTTTATTAATGAAAATGAAGGTTGGGCTGTAGGAAGAGATGGTAAGATATTTCATGCTACAGGCGGAGGTAGTAACTGGAATATACAAGAAAGTCCCATCAGCGGCTTGCTTACTGGGGTAAGTTTTGTGGATGAAGATAATGGCTGGATTGTTAGCCGGGACAATTGGGGAGAGATCATTCATACGAGTAATGGTGGCTCTACCTGGACAGAGCAGACTAATCCATCGGCAAAACCTTTACATGATGTTTTTTTCATAAATGCGAACAAAGGCTGGGCAGTGGGCATGGACACCACTATAATTCGCACCACAGATGGCGGTCAAAACTGGTCGCAGGTGTCACCTAATGTAGCAACAGGTGCACGTTATTCAAGTGTTTTTTTTATTGATGAAATGAAAGGATGGGTGGTTGGTACAAATGGAAGAATAGTCCTAACGGAAGACGGAGGTATCACCTGGCAGGAGGCTGAAAGTAATACGACTGCATCACTCGAATCAGTTTTTTTTATCGATCAAAATAATGGTTGGGCGGTTGGTGACCAGGGAGCCATACTCCGCTCAGTAGATGGAGGTTATCACTGGTTCTGGCAACGAAGTGGTGTTTCTAATAATTATCTGACTTCCATTCATTTTAGTGATGCTTTAAAAGGATGGATTGTGGGAGAAGGAGGCACCATTATTTACACAACAAACGGAGGTTTCTCACATGATTATGGTACCTTCTGGGTTGATTTGCTCGGGCTTCCTATTTTTGACAACCAGGAAACAACCAGTACCATAGAAGTCAATGTTTCTGACTATCTGCGAGATGAATATTATCTTACCGGTCTGGAAATCTATATTGATTCTATCATGCATCCAAGAGTAAGTGATCTGGAAATAACACTTACACATAAAGATATTACTGAAACGATCGTTTATCATGTAACCGACCAGGGATCCAATTTTCTATGGACCAAACTAACTGATAATGCATCAAAAATGATCACCGATGGTACAGCACCATTTTCAGGCGATCATAAACCATATCAGCCACTTGCTGCATTTAACGGAATGGATCCTAATGGCGAATGGACACTAAGTATCTTCGACAGTGAAACCGGGCATGAAGGAACCCTGAATGCATGGGGCATCAAACCGCTTTACGAGAAAGTCATTTCCATTACTGAAGATGATATTGATGCCATAGATCAGTCAATTCTGCTTTCGCAAAATATACCCAATCCATTTGCAGAAACAACAAGCATCAGTTGGAATAGCAAGCTAAGCGGACAAACCGTATTAAAGGTATTCAATATCAATGGTCAGGAGGTTGCAACTCTGCTGCATGAATTTATGCCTGCAGGTGAACATAATGTAATCTTTGATGGATCAGGTTTGATCTCCGGGCTATATTATTATCAATTGACGGTTAATGATTTGGTTCAAACTAAAAAGATGATTTTGTATAAATAGAGTAATGTTCCATACAAACTATCTTTTTATTCAATTCATCACATTTTTTCTTCTTTTCATTTCAGGAAGATCATGTTGCAAATCGTTGTGTTTTTTATTTCACTGATCTGGAATTGCATAATATCAGGTATTTTGAAAAATGGCAGGTTTTGAAAGAAACATTCTCAACTTATCTGACATGTAGCATTTTCCCGGAAAATATAGTCCCGTCTTGAAGAATCAATCGGTAGAAATACATTCCACCCTGAAGTTTCGAAAAATCCCACTCAATGGTATGCTGCCCGGCAGTAAGAACTTGATTTTCCACTATGGTAGCAACCTCGCGACCCGAAATATCATATATTCTTAAGCTCACATTTTGTGCAGTACTGAGTGAAATCTGAAAATGAGAAATTTTATTGAAAGGATTGGGGTAGTTGATTACTTGATTTTCTGTGATCAATCCATGAAATTCTTCATCCGTCGATGTGGTAACATCAAACTCTGCTTCTCCACCCGCTTGCCAGTATCTTGCAGCAAACTCCTGGAAATATTCATTGGCCGCACGTGAATTGTGAATTATGACAATATTTTCGTCATTGGTAAAATTGGCATTGGCCGACGAGTTATGCGATCCTGTAATTACTTTGGAATCCAGACTGCCATCCAGTCCGTCGATGATGGCATATTTGTGGTGTAATAGTCCGAATTCTTCCTGTGAGAAATGATGTACATCGCCCCAACTGCTCAGGTAGTTGAAATCGCTTCCGGACTCAGCAATAGAGCCGATAACTCCCCGCACGCTTACACCTTCATTAAATCGGGACCGTATTGTATTGGAAATCGTTCGGCGGGTAATGAGATTCAGGGCAAGATCAATACTGGCTTCCGCTGAAGTAAGAGTACGATTGATCTGCGACTCCACATTGGCCTGAGGACTAAAATAAACCTCAATTTTTGTATTATCGTCACCAATCCAGAAAACTGTGGGATTTACAACAGATTTTTCAAAACTGAACAATGCCTGTTGGATGTTGAAATCTCCTGCATCACCACCCCACATCTGGTTGAATTCGCTCAGATATGCTCTGGCGATGGAGACATCCTGAATTACTACCAGGTTCTGATATTGATCATACGTGCCCTGGTCGGTGGCATTCCATGAACTGGTAATGGCATAACTCTTTGCCGGATCACTATGG
>CAYXIT010000096.1:8817-12823 GCA_964465275.1 uncultured Bacteroidales bacterium
TCGAATACTGCAAATTTATTATGCATCTGTGCATCGCCAAGGCTTTGAACAGCTTTAACACCGGCAGCAGCAAGTTGAGTAACTATTTCATTGGTAGTTCCGGTATGTCCTGAAACAATAACCCGTACATCAACTCCACGATTGTGTGCTTCAATGATTTCAGCTGCAATGTTTTCACCAACGGTTCCGCTGATATTGTAAAAAGCAAATTCTGCAGTTTCTTCAGCAATTTGAATATATTCAATAAGCTTTGCGCTAAAATCAATATTTTGATCAGCTTCACGAAAGGTTGCCAGTTCATGCGCTACATCCTTATTGAAAAAAACAAGTATCTCACCGGTAGTTCCCGCCGGAGAACCTGTTGATGTAATGTACAGATTGGTGGCACTGGTATCGGCATCAAAGGCTGAGCGTAGCTGAACCTTATAAAAGGTAGCAGGGTCGAGATTTCCGACAGTTATATTGTGATTTGTTTTATGGGCTTCCTCAATCACTCTGCCCAGTTCAAGATCATTGGTTATGCCGTAACGAACTTCAGAGTGGCCCGCATGTTGAGTTTCCCATTCAAAAGATATTGAGTTTGAAGTTGCTGAAACCTCATAGGGCGGGGCCGACAAAATGATAGGCCCGCTCAGAATCTCAATATCATCGGTAAATCTTGGAAGTATCTGGTAGGTTTCATAAAAGCGTCCTACTACCCCGCTAACTTTAACAGGGCCATTGGGTATAAGTGTGCCCGGAAGATTGGTGCTGCCATCAACCCGTAATTCTCCTTCACCAGTAGCATCAGTAATTATATAGTTCGAATCACCAGCATATGTGCCTGTTGCTTCAAATTCCAGTTCAGATATACTTGCCAGTAAACCTTCATAATCACCACTATTCATTTGCTCAATGGTAATTTCAACGGGTTCAATTTCTTTATTTGATTCGGGAAATATCTCGAAATAGTTGTCATTGACAATTTGCAAAAGGTTATTGAAATTTCCTATCTCGCCGGTTAACACGATAGAGTCACCGACAATAGCCCCGACAAGCCAGTCATCAGCCATCAGAGCACCGTTATACCATGCTATTCCTGCGGTTTCATCCTGTAAATACACAGGACCGGCAAACTGACTTGCCACCGTTACCCAACCCGTAATGGTAACTTCTGTACCTTGAGGCAACTGGCGGGCATCGGCAATGGCAACGGGTTGACTTGTATCAAGGGTTTCAGCAGTGAGGTTTATAGTGAACTGTTCATTTTCAGGATCATTGGTGGTAAAACTGATATTTCCGGTATTAATACCCGGTATATCAGATTCATATTCCATTGCGAAGCTGGCGGTCTCAAGGTATTCAAGTGTAATATTCAGGTTACCGTCAACAGAGTATCCTTCTCCGCTAATTACGAAATCAGAAATTACAAGATCTTCCTGTCCGGTATTACGCACCTGGAGCAAGGCAGACGCATATCCGGTATTTAATCCGAAATCAAAGGTACTGCCATTGGGGTAGGGGATTTCATTTATGCGGAATAATAGCGACGGTTCTTCACTGGTTTCGATATAGCTGCTAATGAGTATGTCATCTACATTGATCCGATTTCCGGCGGTTTTGGTAAAACGTAACCTGATGTCTCCTTCTATGCTTCCGGAAATGCTGTATTGTGTAAGATCGGATGTTAAGCCTATTGGATCGGCCAGGGGGAGCCAGTTTTGGCCACCATCATCGGAATAACTTACCTGGACAGCTCCCCCGGTGTCGCTGCTGAAATCGGCTGCGTAAAAAGATACCTCGCTTAATCCTAATGGATAATCAAATTCCATTTCAATAAAGCCATCACGGATGCGGGCCGATTTGATCCCGTTTTTTTTATCGCTTGCTAAAGTTCCAACAAGTGCATCATCAAACATCCAATCTCCGGTTAAGAGTTCAATGGAAAAAGGTGTATAAGAAGTTTTGGAACCTTGTTCAATATCTTCAAATAACTGGGCCTGAAGCTGAAAGGAAAGTGAAATAATAATTACTACAAAGAATAATTTGCTTAGAAGTTTCATAAGTAAGACTGAATTGTTTTCGGTTTCCTGTGTATGTGTGGTTGAGTTGCTTTTTTTTACAAATTTGGGGAAAATTCTCACACAAATCACGAATATTTCTAATGTTTTGAGTTCAGATAATATGCAATAGTTGATCATGTTTTCGGAAAACGAACATGATTACATGTAAGCAAAAGATATTTGTATTATATTTGATTGAAATAACATTTTTTAAAATAAAGGAAGAAGTAAATCAATAACACAAAAAAAAAGAGAAATAAACATGGCCGATAACAAAGAGAATGTTCCTGCTGAAGTTTTTATGGGAATTGCATGGGAAGCTGAAATGGTAAAAAATATCCTGGAAAATGAAGGTATAACAGCTTATATCAAAGATGATATCATCGGAACCATTGCACCGTTTTACACTACTCCGGGATTGGGATCGGTGAAGCTTGTAGTTTCAAGTGATGATTATGAAAAAGCAAGGGAGATTGTTGCTGAGTTTCAGGAAAACAGGAAGTACAAATAATAAGTTCAAACATTCTGTGCAATAAAAAGAAACAGATTTATCTTATGTCACTGGTAATTTTTAGTAAAGTACATAAAGTAAAACCCTGGCTGGATGCCCTTAAAGATGCGACACCTGATATTGATGTGATAACCTATGATAAAATTCAGGATAAAAGCAGGGTATTGTTTGCTCTTACCTGGAACTATCCCAAAGGAATTTTTAGGGAATACCCGAATCTGAAATGCGTATCATCAATGGGTGCCGGGGTTGATCATATAATGTCTGATCCTGATATTCCTGAGCAGGTGAAGATTGTAAGAATTGTAGATCCCTTATTGTCGCAGGATCTTGCTGAATTTGCACTGGCATTGATTATGAATCAAATGAGGAGGCTTACAGATTATCGCTTGCTTCAGAATCAAAAAACATGGAAGAAACGCAAATATAAAAGAATATCGGATGTCAGCATTGGTATTATGGGCACCGGCGCAATTGGAGATCATGTGGCGAAATTTCTTCTTTCTGCCGGATTCTCTGTAACGGGATGGGGGAATAATCCCGGAAATCAGAAAGAATATAAAAGATTTCATGGGACAGATCAACTGGAAGAGTTTCTGAGAACACCAGATAACCTGATTTGTCTCCTCCCTTTAACTCCTGAAACACGTGGAATACTCAATAAAGATAATCTGGCAAAACTCCCGCAGGGAGCGTTTTTAATCAACCTGGGCCGCGGGCCGCATGTTGTGGACCAGGAGCTCATAGAAATGATTGATAATGGCCATCTTGCAGGTGCCAGTCTGGATGTTTTTGATAATGAACCCCTTCCTGATGACCATCCGTTCTGGTTGCATCCTGCAATTCATATCACCCCGCATGTGGCAAGTATAACAACACCGGAATCTGTGGCTCCCCAGATTGTTGAGAACTATCGCAGGGCAATAAGAGATGAAGAATTATTGAATCAGGTTGACAGAAAAAAAGGTTACTGAAAAAAAATCCTTGGAAAAGATTTTTGAAACAACGTACTTCGCAATTTCATAACAATTTCAAATGATTTTTTTATGCTGCATCTCAATGGTATTTTCCCACCTTTGCCTACATCGTTCAATTCCGATGAATCTGTTTCAGAAAAACATATCCGTAAGAATATTGAATTTCTGAACAGTTTTGATTTACGAGGGTATCTGATCCTTGGTTCCAATGGTGAACTGGTAATGCTTACCCACGAAGAAAAAATAAGGGTAATGCAGGCAGCCCGTGAAGCTATTCCCAGGGAAAAGCTTATGCTGGCCGGCACCGGCTGCGAATCTACCCGCGAAACCATTTTGTTAACCAAAGAAGCTGCTAGTGCAGGTGCCGATGCAGTATTGGTTTTGAATCCTTCCTATTACAAGGGACAAATGACACACACTACGCTTGTGGCTCACTATCATGCTGTTGCCGATGAATCGGCTATTCCGGTTATTAT
>CAYXIT010000097.1:0-3289 GCA_964465275.1 uncultured Bacteroidales bacterium
GTTTTCGCAATTGTAAGAAGTTCCTCCGAAAAGTACTTTTCCGCCTTCTTCTTTCACTTTTTTTATGGCGTTGAGAAAATCCCCCACAGCCGCTTCAGAAATCAACGGACCTACCAGTGTTTCCTTATCCAGCGGATTACCGATCTTTTTGGATACACTTTCGTATGCGATTTTCAGCTTCTCAACCACCTGATCGTAGACGCTTTTGTGCACAATGATTCGCCGGGTTGATGTACATCGTTGGCCTGCTGTTCCAACAGCGCCAAACACCACCGATTTGATAGCCATTTCCAGGTTGGCACTGGGTGCAATAATAACTGCGTTATTCCCACCCAATTCAAGGATAGACCTTCCCAGTCGGGCACCGATAATCCCCGACAGTTTTTTACCTACAGCCGTAGAACCGGTTATGGAAAACAGTGGAATCCGGCGGTCGGCAACAAAATTATCTCCCAGAACTGAAGAGCTGGCAACGATAAGATTGAATACACCTTCGGGCACATTATTTTCTTTGAGCACACCGGCAATGATCTTTTGCGTGGCTATGGCAGTAAGCGGTGTTTTTGAGCTGGGTTTCCACACCACCACATCGCCGCAGACGGCAGCTACCATAGCATTCCATGCCCATACGGCCACCGGAAAATTAAAGGATGTGATCAAACCTACAATACCAAGCGGTTGATACTGATCATACATTCGGTGCTGTTTGCGCTCCGAGTGCATGGTAAAACCATTGAGCAGGCGGCTTTGTCCCACAGCAAAATCACAGATATCAATCATTTCCTGAACTTCTCCCAGGCCTTCTTCGTAGATCTTACCCATCTCGAGCGTTACCAGGTACCCAAGATCTTCCTTGTGTTCACGCAATTTGTTCCCAATCAAACGTACAACCTCTCCCCTTTTGGGGGCAGGTATCTCGCGCCAAACTTTAAAAGCTTCCTGTGCTTTTTGCAATACCTTCTCGTAATCATCAAGCGATGCTGTCTGCACGCTGGCAATAGGTTTGTTGTTGATGGGCGAGAGAGAAACATTTTCTTTTCCGTTTGCCTGCAGCCAGGCGCTGCCCGTGCATACGCCTGAGTTCATTTCCTCAATACCCAGACGTTTCAGGATTTCTTTCATAAAAATTGTATTTGATTGTGATTTATATTTTGTTTTGAATTTCGATTTCAGTATTTACATACAGATCTTTTAACAAATGTAAGGATAGCTCTTTAAAAAATTGGTGGAAAGTTTATTTTTTTTTAAATGTATGGGGCTAAAGCCCATTGTTAATGAGGAGCATCACCATCCGCTGGCTGAAGCCAACGGCGATAGATACGAGTACAAACTTATCCATTGCCGGCAGTTTTAACTGCCGGATTTAAAATGCTAACAATATCCAGGGGGCTTTAGCGCCATTAAAGAAGTTTCCGGGTTGCTCTATTTATTCAGAAAATCCCTGAGCACATAGTGCAATATTCCTCCATTCTCGTAATATTTTACTTCAATATTGGAATCAATACGGGTAATTACCTGAAATTCGGTTTTCTTTCCTTCCTGTGATTCGGCAACAACATTGAGTGTTTGCAGGGGACGTAATCCACCTGAAATGCCGGAAATGGTAAATTTCTCCTTACCGGTTAGTCCCAGGCTATGAGCTTTTTCACCTTCCTTGTATTGCAAAGGAAGCACACCCATACCAATGAGATTGCTGCGGTGGATACGCTCGTAGCTCTCAGCAATAACCGCCCTGATGCCCAGCAGATTGGTGCCTTTTGCGGCCCAGTCGCGGCTGCTTCCGCTTCCGTACTCCTTACCTGCCAGAACCACAAGGGGTGTATTATTTTTATGATATAACTGTGCTGCTTCATACACACTCATGTGCTCGCCTGATGGAATATGTGTGGTATAGCCACCTTCGCGTTGTGCAAGCTTATTTCTGATACGCACATTGGCAAAGGTACCTCTTACCATTACTTCATCATTACCTCGTCTTGAACCAAATGAGTTAAAATGTTTCTGATCAACACCTTTATCGATAAGATATTTACCTGCAGGTGTATGTGCTCCAAAAGCTCCGGCGGGAGAAATATGGTCGGTGGTAATGCTATCGCCCAATACCAGCAAGGCATGTGCTTTTTCAATATCACCGGGAGCTAAAGGTTCTTCACTGATATCCTTAAAGAACGGAGCTTCTTTAATGTAAGTAGAAGCATCATCCCACTGGTATATATCTTCGGAAGGAACGCTCATCTGTTGCCAGATTTCATTACCATCAAAGATCTCATTATAACTTTTACCGAAATCATCTTTTGAAAGCACTCTGCCCATGGTTTCCAGAATTTCATCATGTCCGGGCCAGATATCTTTCAGGTATACCGGATTAAGATTGGGATCATAGGCAAGCGGTTCATTGATAAGATCAACATCGATCCTTCCGGCGATTGCGTATGCCACTACCAGTATGGGAGACATAAGAAAATTCATACGTACCTGCGGATGCACACGGGCTTCAAAATTACGGTTCCCCGAAAGAACTGATGCCACAACCAGTTCATTATCATCAACAGCCTGGGCAATATGCGGTGGCAGCGGGCCGGAGTTTCCGATACAACTTGTACAGCCATAGCCCACGGTATGGAATTTCAGAGCTTCCAGATCTTCCTGTAATCCGGATTTTGTAAGATAATCAGTTACAACTTTAGAGCCCGGAGCCATGGATGTTTTAACCCAGGGTTTTACATCCAAGCCCAATCGTCGGGCCTTGCGTGCCAGAATGCCTGCTCCAATCATTACTGATGGATTGGATGTATTGGTACAGGATGTTATTGCAGCAATCACCACTGAGCCATCGCTTAACCTGAATCGTTCGTTATTCACTTTTATCTCTACTGTTCTGAGTCCGTTGGATATAGTTTCAGTTTCCACTTCCAAATCTGCCGGTTTTGATTGTTCCTCCTGCTGCTGACCTGTTCCGCCACCTTCTCCCATCCAACGCTCTACTTCACGCTTGTCGGGTTCAATATATTCCCGTTTAAAATCTGATGAAAGTTGTTTTTTAAATGTCTCCTTGGCATTACGAAGTAAAATCTTATCCTGAGGCCTTTTTGGTCCGGCAATGGTAGGCTCAACTGTACTCAGATCCAGTTCGAGAAGATGAGAATAGTTAATTTCTTCCTTCCCGGTGCGCCAAAGCATATTGGCCTTGCAGTAATCTTCAACCAGCTGAATTTGTTCATCCGAACGGTTGCTGCTACGCATATAATCAAGTGTGCGGTCATCAATGGGGAAGTAAGTAATGGTACAA
>CAYXIT010000097.1:3299-5326 GCA_964465275.1 uncultured Bacteroidales bacterium
GAGATGGTTGCACGGTCGGGAACAGTAAGTCCGTCGAGTCCATCGCCAAATACTTCCACAAATTTTCCTACCACACCATGAGATCGAAGCAACTGGGTTATAGTAAGCACCATATCTGTGGCAGTGGTTCCCAGGGGGAGTTTTCCGGTAAGCTTAAGACCAATAACTTCGGGCATAATAAAATAAATAGGTTGCCCAAGAAGTGCTGCTTCTGCTTCAATGCCCCCAACTCCCCAGCCGACTACCCCGATTCCGTTTACCATAGGTGTATGGCTATCGGTTCCCACAAGTGTATCGGGCAGTGCAACGCCATCGCGAATGGTAACCCCTTTTGCCAGGTATTCCAGGTTTACCTGGTGACAAATTCCCATGCCGGGGGGTACGACAGAAAAATTATCAAATGCCTTTTGTGCCCACTTCAAAAACTGATACCGCTCACCGTTGCGTTCGTATTCTTTTTCAACGTTTTTTTCGTAGGAATACTGAGTACCAAAATAATCCACCTGCACCGAATGATCAATGACCAGATCGACCGGAACGAGAGGATTAATTTTTGAAGGATCTTTGCCTTTACGTGCCATTTCTGCCCTGAGAGAAGCAATATCTACCACAGCCGGAACACCTGTAAAATCCTGCATTAAAACACGTGCAGGCTTAAAAGAAATATCTTTATCGGTCGGCTCCGGTTTCCAGTTAAGCAGAGTATTTATGTTTTCTTCGGTAATGGCAAAACCATCGAAATTTCTCAGGGCATTTTCAAGCAAGATGCGTATTGAAAAAGGGAGATGAGAAACTTTCATACCTTGTTCTTCAAGTTTCTTCAAACTAAAAAAGGTAAAATCTCCCATCCGGGTTTTTAAACGATCTTCAATGTGGAAGGGTAGTTTTGTCATAGCAATGATTATTCGGGTTTACAAATTCTTTTTCTTTTGAGAGCAAAGCTCCCGGGTTAATTTTTACAGATCAAGCTTGATCTTGCCTTCAGCCACATCTTTATACCACTGCAGCGGGTAAGATGTAGGTCTTTCCAGGGGCATAGCAAAAACCCTGTCGAAAAGCAATGATGTCAGAACACCAAGTGCCCTTGACATTCCAAACATAACAGTATAAAACTGATGCTCTTTAATGCCGTAATAACGCAATAAAGTTCCGCTGAATGCATCTACGTTGGGCCAGGGGTTTTTCACTTTACCGGTAGCTTCGAGCAGTGGTGGAACCACTTTATAAAGCTTATTTACAATATTTACAAGATTGTCTTCCTTGATAAACTTCTCAGCAAATTCCTTCTGTGCGTCATATCTGGGGTCAGTAATACGCAGTACAGCATGGCCATAGCCGGGGATTACACCTCCACCGGAAAGAAACTTTTTCACATACCTTTTGATCCTGTCTTCCGAGGGATCATCATCATTCAGTTCACGCATCATATCAAAAATCCAGTTGAGAACATTTTGATTTGCAAATCCGTGCAATGGCCCGGCCAGCCCAAGCATACCTGCAGCATAAGCATAATAGGGATTAGCCAGGGTTGAACCCACAAGGTGTGTTGTATGGGCAGATACATTTCCGCCTTCATGGTCGGCATGAATACTCATGTAAAGCCTCATGAGGCGCATATGCGGTGGCGCACTGAAGCCCATCATATGGGCAAAATTACCGGCCCAGTCGAGCCTGGGATCAGGATCGATATGTTCTCCTTTATGGAAAGAACGACGATAAATATATGCTGCAATCCTTGGTAAACGCGCAATAAGATTCATTACATCTTCATAGGTTGAATCCCAGTAAAACTTTTTCGGTACACCTGCCTGGTGAGCATTCAAAAAATAGGAATCGGATGCCATACTGGAAATAGCTGCAACATATTGAGCCATGGGTCTTGCACTTTTGGGCATAGCATCAATTACATCAAAAACATGCTGAGGCACAATTGCCCTGCTGGCCCAGTCCTTGCTCAGGTTGCTGATATCATCCAGTTCCGGAACTTCACCAATGAGCATCAGGTAGAATAATCCTTCGGGTAAGGG
>CAYXIT010000097.1:5336-6827 GCA_964465275.1 uncultured Bacteroidales bacterium
CGCAAAGACGAGGGATGGTTTTCCGTAATTCTTTCAATGAAACTCCCCTGAAGCGTATTCCCTCATTGGGATCAAGCTTGGATGTCTCAGTCAGCAGACTGGGAACTCCTTTCATTCCTGTTAACACACTTCCGATGGTAACTTTGCCAATAACCACATCTGAGTGTTCTTTTTTGAGTTTCAGAAACTCATCATGTTTTTTGAGTGCTGCTTCGTAAAATCTGTTCTTAATGTATTCCATGGTTTGGTTTTAATATATCGTTAAATTTTTCATCAACCTGCATTGAGTTTATTTTGCAGGTTCTGGTCAATAGCTTCCAGAAACTCGCTGGTAGTAAGATAATGATCTGGTGTCATTTTTTCACCGTGAATAAGCAAAGCCAGATCTTTTGTCATTTTTCCGTTTTCCACCGTTTCTATACAAACCTTTTCCAGGGTTTCTGCAAAATGCATTAATTCCTTATTGTCATCCAGTTTTCCACGGAATGCCAGCCCGCGGGTCCATGCAAAAATGCTGGCAATGGGATTGGTAGATGTGGGATTGCCTTTCTGGTGCATTCGATAATGGCGTGTTACCGTTCCGTGAGCAGCTTCAGCCTCCATAGTTTTTCCGTCAGGAGTAACAAGGGTTGAAGTCATAAGTCCAAGTGAGCCAAATCCCTGTGCTACGGTATCGCTCTGCACATCGCCATCATAATTTTTACAAGCCCATACAAAACCACCTTCCCACTTTAAAGCAGCGGCAACCATATCATCAATCAAACGATGTTCGTAGGTAATTCCGGCTTCATCAAACTGATCCTTGAACTCGGTATTAAAAATCTCCTCAAATATATCCTTAAACCTACCGTCATATTTTTTGAGTATGGTATTTTTAGTGGAAAGATATAGTGGCCATTTTTTCAGGAGCGCCTGGTTCATACATGCACGAGCGAAACCGGCAATGGATTCATCAGTATTGTACATGCTCATAGCTACTCCGTCTCCTTCAAAATGATATACCTCGTGTGAAATTTCTTCGGAACCATCATCCGGAGTAAAGGTTATGGTAAGTTTTCCTGTACCTTTGGTTACAAAATCTGTTGCACGATACTGATCGCCGAAAGCATGCCTTCCAATGCAAATGGGCTTGGTCCATCCCGGAACAAGCCGGGGAATATTTGAAATGAGAATAGGCTCACGAAATACAGTTCCGCCAAGTATATTTCTAATCGTGCCGTTGGGTGAACGCCACATGTTTTTCAACCCAAATTCCACAACTCTTAATTCATCCGGAGTAATTGTAGCACATTTAATTCCCACACCATATTTCCTGATGGCATTGGCTGCATCAACAGTAATCTGATCATCTGTTCTGTCACGTGATTCGATACCCAGATCATAATATTTAACATCCAGATCGAGATAAGGAAATATAAGTTTCTCTTTGATAAACTTCCATATTATACGAGTCATTTCATCACCATCTAACTCAACAACGGGATTCTTTAC
>CAYXIT010000097.1:6837-12588 GCA_964465275.1 uncultured Bacteroidales bacterium
TACCCCAGATACCGATAGCCAGCGAACCGTACTCTTCACCCATCGGGAATCCGGAGATTTCCGCACCGGGCTGCATTACTAAACCATTATTATAAGTAACCCCACGGAACACGTAGGCACTTGCGAAGTCAACATAAGTACTAACCTCGGCGGCCTGAACGCACACCGCAGCGGCTAATGCCACCATCATTACTGCAATAATTTTCTTCATATTCACCAGATTAATTTAAAAGTAGATTTATTGAATCATTTAATACTAATTGAAAATCAAAAAGTTACCGGAGAGAATCCGGAAAGATAAAATAACAGAACGAAAAACAGGGTGATTAGCTTCCTCAAACTTCGGATGTTAAAATTAATATTTTTAACAACAAAACCTTTTGAAAGTTCGCGCAAAATAAGCAAATAACTCAATAAAAACAGAAGAATGATCTGGGATTCAGAATGTCCAGCCCAGATTGATATAAGCCAAAACCTTTTGGGTTTGAGGACTATATGAGAAAGTTACTTCAAGTGGCCCTACAGCAGAAAAATATCCTATTTTGAGTCCTGTTCCCAAAATAAAATTATCACCGGATATATCGTTAAGATTACCAATATCAAAATTATACAATGCTCCATTTACAACTGGTGTTAGCATAAATTCATCCCATATATTATATTGCCAGCCCATTGTACCCACTAAAGCAGATTCGGTGAGTATCTCGTATTCGTTTAACCCGGCAAAAACAATCTGGTTTTTAAGAAAAGGATAAGTCCCCCCCAGGTTGAACATATTAATAAAACTCTGCTCATATTGATAATTATAACCAGCCTGCAATTGATTAAAGGAGCTCATTCTTGAGTTCACCTGTATCCAGGATTCCCAATTCAGAGAAAACTGCAAATAGTTGTTCATTTCTATCCCTGCCTCAGAAAGATCAGTTGTTACTTCACCCTCCGGATTGGTAAAGCGTAAGGATGGTTTTTGATTAAAAAAGTAGGTAGAATTAATGCTGGCTTTCACTCCCCTGCGGGGAAACGCCTGCCGGTCTAAAGAATTAAAATTCCACCCTGCAAATATTTCGTTGGATTGAATGTTTCCCCTCACGGTAAAATCGGTACTTATAATGGGTGCCAGACTTTGGTAATAATACCCCAGACCCGATGAAAAATAACTGTTTGAACCGGTTAGCCTGTTGAAAGATGCTTCAGCCCGGAAGTAATTTTGCCGGTACTCACTTGTTATGTCAAATTCTTCATATACCGGAAATTCGATGTAATTGGCAAGACTTTCAATGTTAAACCAGCTGTTTTGCCTGTCGCTGGTGAAAAAATCAATATTCCCTTTTATTACCGGTTTTTCACCCAATAAAACCTTCAGATTTCCCTTCAGATTATAGTAAAAAAGTTTATTGGTAGATAAATTACCAATAAGCCCAACCCCTGTAAAAGAGCTGTAATGTATGGCAACTCCAAGACTTCCGAAAGGGTTTTCAACAAAATTATAAATAAGAATCCTTCTGGATTCATCTTCTGCAGGCAGCAGATTGTATGTAATCCGGTTAAAATAACCTGTTGCAAAAAGCCTGTTTACATTTGTGTTGAGCTGAAGAGTATTTATAGTGTCCCCCTTTGTAAACGCCAGAAAATTTCTTATATACCATGGTCTTACATTTTTTAATCCATTAAAGCGAATACTGTCTATTATTATTTTCTGATCATCTTGTCTACCTGCAAATTTTGCAGCAGGTCTTTTGTCGGTGGAAACATCTTTAAGTTCCAGAAATTTATCAATGTTTTTTCGTGCAATTTGTTTTCCTCTTTCGATAATTTCCCTGGCGTTGTTAAAACTTGCAGCCGTATATTCTTCCAGATCAGGTTCCAGGTAAATATCAGTAAGTTCTTTGTTCTTCTGAAAATTTCTGGCATCAAGGTACGTTCCCATCTGGTAAATTATATCCAGGGGCGTTTCAAGTTTGCGATTTTCTATTGGCCCCCTGGAAACATTTACGCCAATAATAAAGTCAGCACCCATATCTTTTGCTACAACCACGGGGAAATTCATAACTACACCTCCATCAACAAGTTGCCTGTTATCAATCTCAATGGTAGTAAATACGGATGGAATAGATATACTTGCTCTAATGGCAGCAACGATATCTCCGGAATTCAGAACAACAGTATCACCTGTAAGAACATCTGTTGCCACGCAAGCGAATGGTATAGGGAAATCATTAAAATCACTGATATTTCTCACATTAAAAAAAAAATCACTCAACACATTCCACATCTGCTGCCCTTCTATTGCACCCGATGGTAATTTAATGCTCCCGTTTTCTATGGGAAGTTCAGCAATATATCGTCCGAATTCTTCCCGTTTTCCCGGATGGGTGTATCTCAGGCTTGCCCTGCTTGAGAAAAGGCTTGGCCAATCAAGGGTTAAGGCTATCTCTTCAAGTTCACTGGCTGTGTATCCGGCTGCATACATACCAAACTATCAATAATATGCAATACTCCAACGTGAGCAAGGCCTTTGGCTCCGCCTCCGCTTAGCGTTAGTCCTATTTTCGGAGGCATGCTTTTGTTTCCATCCTGAAAAACTGAATAACCGGCAACCGGCCAAATTAAAACAATCAGAAAAAACAGAGATCCCAAAAATTTACTGTGCATTTTTATTTATTGTTAAATCGACTATAAACCAAATTACAAATAATACAAAAACATTGAATGTTTTTTTATTATTAAACCGCATTGTATCTTTGCAGATATCCTCGCAAAAACCGGAGATAAAACTTTTTCAGAGTATTAATTTACGCTATAAAATTACATCTATTATGAAGAACTTCTACATGATTTTCCTTATTGTTTTGTTAAGTTTTAGTTATAATTCAAAGGCTGATAACCCCACTGTTCTTTCAGTACCTTCTGATGATTTTCCTGATATATCTTCAGCTGTTGATTATATTAACGCACAGGGGCCCGGAGATAACGGGATTGTATTTGAGATTGCCGGCGACAATGAATTTACTGAGCCCAATCTTACATTAACCACATCGGGAACACTTATTGCACCTGTTTTGCTGGTATGGGATGGGAGCGGCA
This sequence comes from uncultured Bacteroidales bacterium, assembly GCA_964465275.1. Classification (GTDB taxonomy): domain Bacteria; phylum Bacteroidota; class Bacteroidia; order Bacteroidales; family UBA7960; genus SKVR01. The sequence continues at coordinate 9,922 of CAYXIT010000097.1, forward strand.
ACAAACCCGTTATTAACTTCAGTGGTACCGCAGCCGACGAAGAGGCCGGCTTTACGCTGGAAGGTGTAAGCTATATTACTATTGACGGACTGGATATCAGAAATCCTGACGGACAACTGGAATATGGTGTTCTTATTACAAATGCCGATGAGCAAACGGGTTCTCATTTCAATACCATAAAGAATACGCACATCACTCTGAATAAAGAAAACCCCAATCAAACTAACGGGATCAGAGTTTTTACCAATCACAGCCAGACTGTTTTTGACGGTACCAACAGCAACAACAGCTTCTTAAACAATCATATTTCAAATGTACTTTTAGGGTATGTTCTCAATTCCAATACCGGCCAGGTTGATCTGATGGATACCGGTAACTTAGTAGGTACGGAACTGGATGGTGAGCATATAATTGAAGACATAGTAATGTGCGGCGTTTATTTGCTTAATCAGAACGGTGCAACCGTAGACGATGTGCATTTTCTTGGTCTGAACCGTCCGGATGATGGCACAAACACTGCCCCGGCAACTATTTCAACAACCGGTTCATTGCCATCAGGAATGCTTACAAACCCTATTGTAATTTCGAATAATACTATTAAAGATCAGTATTCTCCCTCTACAACCATTTTTGGTATGTATCTGAACCAGAGAAATGTTCATTATGAAGTTTATAATAACAGGTTGCATAATATTTATACCGATGGAACCGGAAATACATATGCTGCAGGTATTTTTCTCTTTGGCACCGGTACAACCGGTGATATTTACAATAATATGATTTCAGGTATTTCGGCACCTAACTCCTCCGGTATTTCGGTAAGAGGAATTTACGTTCGAACCTTTAATGCAGTAAATATTTATTACAATAGTGTTTTAATTGAGTATGCTGCTTCAGATGCCGACAACATTTCCACAGCACTAAGCATTCACAATATCAATGACCCGGTTGATCTTCGAAATAATATTTTCGTAAACAAAACCACCATTCCTCCGCTGGGTAGCGGATTCGTTACTGCATTTCTGAAAAATACGGCATCTCTTGATAATATTCAGGCTACATCCGATAACAATATTTATTATGCCGGAACACCCTCTTCGCAGAATTTTATTTTTTATGGAAGTTCTACTGCAAATGATCAAACTTTACCGGAATATCTTGCACGTGCCGTAAACTTTGATCAGAACAGCTACTCAGAAGATGTTCCCTTCCTGTCAACTGATGATCTTCACATTGATCCGCTGGCAGAAACTGTAGTAAGAGAGAACGCTTCCCCCATCACAACACCCATTGCCATTACAACCGACATTAATGGTAAAGAACGAGATGCAGAAAACCCCGATATAGGAGCACACGAGCTACCTGAAGCTTATCCTGATGCAGCTGTAAATCCTACCCCTGATGATGGTGCTATCGAAATCAGCATTGATCTGGATGAACTTCAATGGCAATATTTTTCAAGTCTTGATTTTATGGATCCCTCCGGTTTTAAGGTCTACTTTGGAACCACTGAAACACCTGATGAAAATGAGCTTTTAGGCTGGATTGCATTTGATCCTGAAGTGGAAAACTACTCCTTCTCCCTGGCTGAAACAGAACTTGATTATGAAACTTCTTATTACTGGATGATCGTACCGTCAGTAGATGAAGAAGACGGTCCCGAGACAGAAAACCCGGTTGTTTGGTCATTTACGACTGAAGAAGATACGACACCCGAACTTTTCACACTTAACATTACCATAGTGGGTGAAGGAACCGTTGAAGTAGACGGAACACCTTATAATGAACCTGTTACTGCTGAAGAAGGCACTGAAATTAATCTGGAAGCTTTTGCTGCTGCCGGCTGGCTTTTTGAAGGATGGAGTGGCGATGTTGATGGAACAGAGGCCACCATCCAGATTATCATGGATGCTGATAAAAATCTTACTGCAACTTTCTTTGAAGATGATGTAAGTGTAAATGACCTGCACCAAAGCGGATTTAATATTTATCCCAATCCTGCATCTGACCGGTTCCAGGTTGAGTGGGAAGGACAGGCTGAACTGTCTGTTATCGGAATCGACGGCAGGGTGCATGACAGCATGACAATACAAGGACCGGTTTATAGTGTTTCAGTGGAAAATATTCCGGAAGGAATATACGTGGTCAGGATTATTTCAGATCAGCAGATTTTGAGCAGAGTTATTCGAATTATTCGTTAAAAGATTTAATATTTAACTATAAATTTGTCATCAGAACTCTCATGTAAAAATATCTGGATACATATCATTAGGGTTCTTTTAAGAAACCAACAAAAAATAACGGCATGAAACGCTTGAGAAAAAACCAGAACCGTATGATTTTCGGGGTGTGTGGTGCACTGGGTGCATATTTTAATGTAGATCCAACCATTTTCAGAATAGCATTTGCTGTAGCAGCAGTTGCCTATGGTACAGGTATACTGGTTTATCTTTTACTTGCCATACTAATTCCATCGGAAAACTAAAGAATGGATCTTTTTCTAATACTTTTAGCCTTTTTCCTTTTGCTTACCGGTATTGTGGGAGCTTTTCTCCCTGTTCTGCCAGGTCCGCCGTTAAGCTATGCAGGTATGCTTCTCATACATTTTACCAGTATTACAGCTTTTTCGGCAAATGTGCTTATTACCTTCGGTATCATAACCCTACT
>CAYXIT010000098.1:0-4656 GCA_964465275.1 uncultured Bacteroidales bacterium
ACTCAAAGTGGCCCCGTCACGAAAATATAATGTCGCTGCGATGCGGTTGGGGATAGAAAAGACCAAACAGGTTTGGTAAATCATATGACCTGAAGGGGTATAATATATAATAATTATTCATGTTTGCCCGTTTAATGATAATATTAAACACATACAACTATGAAAAGATTCTTTGGGATGATGCTTCTGCTGGCCTTTTTGGGTTGCAGCCAACAGGATAATAACATTGTGATTCCTTTGCAAAGCCATGAGGGCAGCGGGGTTTTTCACTCTTCACAGGCTATAGTGCCGCCCGGCAGGATTCCTCTGATTTATACCGGTGTGCCGAAACCATCGAGCAATATGTGGTGAGAAGCATCAGTATGCAACCCGAACAAAACATTTGGGAATTCTACAGGAAAAATATCCTGACCAAAGAACAGTTTCTTGCTTCCCAGGAAAGGATGGGAATTGATACCACAAAACTTACTGATCAGGAATTTGATCACCGGATACTCATACTGACCGGCACCCACAAAAACGGGAAAAGGGTTGTAATTACCGATACAGATAATGATAAGGATTTCAGCAATGAAACAATTTTCGAGTATGAGTATCCTTTGCCACCTGAAGAACAACGGCAGATGGATAAAACCATCCCTTTGGTGAAAACTTCTGTGCAATTGTTTGTTGACGGGCAGATTATTGATCATAATGTGGAATTACACATTTCACCCTACGAAAATTATAGGACTCTCACCTATCATACTGTGGAAAATGAAATTGAACGCAACTATCATCTTTTCGCAAGTATTCCCTTTCATAAGCGGGGAGAAGTAATTCTTCAGGATAAGGTCTACAACGTATATGTAACCACCAACGGAGTTAATCCTGTTTTTCATGAAGGAAACACCCGGATCTTTATTTCGCCGGTTGATTCTGAACCTTCTGAAAGAGACGGAGGCATTCCTGCATCAGTGGGTGAGGTTATAAACCTTGACGGACATGATTATCGTATTGAAAGCATTTCGACCCTTGGCGAATCATTAAAACTCTCATATCTGGGTGAAAATCCTGAACCGTCTGGTATAACAGAAGGGTACAACGTGCCCCGTTTTAATGCTGTTACACTGGATTATGATGAGTTTAACCTGTCGCGTTATCCCGGGAAATTCGTTTTGATTGATTTCTGGGGCACCTGGTGCGGACCATGTGTCAGATTAATACCCGAACTCAAAAAGTTACGTGCCGAATATAAAGACAAGGATTTCCAGCTGGTAGGTGTCGCCTATGATAACGACCCTGACATGGTAAGAGAATTCACCGAAGAAAACCAGATGGACTGGATACATATTTTTGTTGATCAGAACCGCAGAGAAAACAATTCGCTGGTAGAATTATTCAGGGTAACAAGCTTTCCCACAAAAATACTGATTGATCCTTCCGGCAAAATTCTTGCCCGCGGAAGGAGTATTGATGAGATCAGAAATATACTGGATGAAAATCTTTAGGGATAAACACAACTGTTTTTTCAACTGGTTGAAGAGTACAAAAAAAGGACCCGTTTCAGGTCCTTTTTTTGATTGATTTGGAGGTCTCGAGCGGATTCGAACCGCTGTACGAGGTTTTGCAGACCTCTGCCTAGCCACTCGGCCACGAGACCCTGTTTTTAATCCGCTGCAAAAGTAATGGTTTTTGCGCAACGTTCCAAAAAATATTTCGAAACCCATACCATTTGTTAAAACCTTTCCCAAATTCCTGCATGTAACCCCCTAAACATCTCAATCCCGAATCGCTTTGCTCTTGGGGCTTCGCTAACGCTCAGCCTCTCAACCTCTTCCTTCCTCCATCCTCTCCACCATATCCTTAATGGTTTTCTCAATACTGGTGTATTTCAAACCCAGGGATTTTCTGCTTTTTGTCGTATCCAGTCTTACGGGATAGCCCACGTTTCTTTTTACAAAACGGGGTGTTACATTAAAAAGGCCACCGATTGCCATAAGAAGCATTTTGGGTGCTTTCATCATGGGTAATTTATATTTTTTGCCATAGAGTTTTTTCATAATATCAGTCAGATCCAGAAGGCTCATGGTTCTTTCTGCAAGTATATGTCTTCCCTGGGCATCATTTTTTTCAAGAGCTACAACATGAGCATGAGCTACGTCTCTCACATCCACAAACCCGAAATAAAGTTCCGGTGCACCAAAAAAGAACTTCCCTTTCAGGATATCTTTCATAAGGTTCAGACTCTCAGAGTCGGAGCTGCCGTTTAATGCAGGTCCTAACACAAAGGACGGATTTATAACAACCAACTTCCATGTTGTTTGTGCTCCGGCCAGTTTCCATGCTTCCTTCTCCGCAATTACTTTGGAAAAAGAATAGGGCTGGTGACTAACTGAACTGGTGGTATTAAAGTGCTCTTCGGTAAATTCTTCCAGTCTTTGTTCCTGCATGTCAATATTATCGCCAAAAACAGCAGCAACGCTGGATGTAAGCACAACCTTTTTAACGGTATTTGAGCGCGTTGCTGCATTAAGAACGTTGCGGGTACCCAATAGGGCCGGGTCAACCAGGTCTTTCTGAGCATCTTTAAAGCGCAGTGTAAATGGAGATGCCAAATGAATAATGGCGTCAGCACCTTTTGCGGCTTCATCAAAACTGCCTTCTGTGAGAAGGTTTGCTTCAAAGATTTCCAGCTTACCCTGACCTCTCTCTGCCATGCTTTGCAGAAATTCATACTTGTAGTTTTGATCTTTGTCACGTACCGTCATTCTGACGATATAATTTTTTTCAAGTAACTTTTTTACCACCCATGCACCGATATAACCTGTGCCGCCGGTAACGAGAATAATTTTCATGTTTTTCGATTTACTGATTTTTATTAATTATTGTCCGGAAAATTTCTGACAAATATTATCTTCTCATGTTTCGCTGCTCTGCAGCTTTTAGGTTATTATGATTATTTTCAGATTACAAATGTTTCGCGGCTTTGCCGCTTTAAAAATTGTAGACATTCTTCGTGCCGTAAATCTATTTCTAAACAGATACCTTTGACTTTCAATGAATGCATCAAAATAACAATTATTTCAGGATGTTGTTTCCAAAAAATTATCTCATCGGGAAAATTTCATTTTAACCGTTAAATTTCGCTGTGTTTTTTTATTTCAATGAAGGATGTATTAACTTTATATGTCCTCATTGAAGCATTGTTATGAAACAAGCAGTATTTTTTCATAAGGGCACTGAAGATAAAGTGATTTGTGAGCTTTGTCCTCATCAATGCACCATTGGTACCGGCAATCGTGGGGTTTGCGGTGTCCGGTTGAACCACAAAGGACAGCTTCTGGCCGACAGTTACGGAAAAATTACCGCATTGCATACCGATCCGATAGAAAAAAAGCCATTGTATCATTATTTTCCGGGTTCACGCATTCTATCAGTAGGTTCTTACGGATGCAATTTGAGTTGTAGCTTTTGCCAGAATTATCATATCTCTCAGGCCGGATTTTACGAATCACTCCCTTATAGTGTTCACGATCCGGAAGAACTGGCAGAAATTGCAGCGGCTGATGAGAGTAATGTTGGCATTGCATATACGTATAATGAGCCAGGCATCTGGTATGAATTTGTAATGGAAACCGCTCAACTTGTAAGAAATAAAAACCTGAAGAATGTGATGGTTTCCAATGGCTTTATAAATCCTGAACCTTTGAAAAATCTGCTGGATTTTATTGATGCGTTTAATATCGATCTGAAAGCCTTTGACAGTGATTTTTACCTGAATATTGCCGGAGCTGCTTTAAAACCTGTACTGGATAATATTAAAACTATTGCTGGTAGCGGTGCTCACCTGGAAATCACTCATCTGGTTATACCCGGTTTGAATGATGACCCCGGCAGGTTCAGTGAAATGGTGAAATGGATTGCCGAGGAAACAGGACCCTATACCCCGTTGCATATCAGCAAATATTTTCCATCGCATAAGCTTGATAATGATCCTACGCCGGTTGAAATTATTTTTAAGTTTTGTGAAATAGCAAAGGAACACCTTGCATTTGTGTATCCCGGTAATGTCCATGTATGGGGTGGAGTTTGCGATACAATTTGTCCGTCGTGCCATACAACAGTTATGGAAAGAGGAGGATATACAACCGGACTAAAGAATGCCAGCCCTAAAGGAAAGTGCAGTAAATGCGGATTTCAGATTTTTAAAATGAATTAATATGGAAGCACCAGCAATACGGGAACCGGCCGTGAGCGGAAAATTTTATCCCGCAAAAAAAGATGAACTTTTCAATTACCTGGAGAAACTTGCCGGAAAAATTCCTTCATCAGCAGATAAATTTTCAGAGAAATTTCTGTTGGGCGGCATAGTACCCCATGCAGGTTATATTTATTCAGCCGGCCATGCTGCTCCTTATTTTCAATTACTTTCTAAGCGCGACCCTGCCCCTGAAACTGTTGTTATTCTTTGCCCTAATCATTATGGTTACGGACCACCCCTCGCCCTTGATGCTGCCAAAAGCTGGAATACCCCGCTGGGCACAACTAATGTGGATCAGGAATTTTACCCGTTTCTTGATATTGAAGTAGCACCCGAAGCACATCAGCTCGAACATTCTGCTGAAGTGATGCTTCCCCTGCTTCAATTTTTCATGGGAAAGCCATTCTCAATTC
>CAYXIT010000098.1:4666-7956 GCA_964465275.1 uncultured Bacteroidales bacterium
TTTAAACTCTTGTGTTTTTGCTTGCAACTCACTCTCAGATAATTGCTTCATCTGATTTTTCGCATTTTGTAACTCCAGAAGCTGGCAGGGCACTCGATGACAAAGTTCTTGAGAAGATTAATGAATGGGATACAGAAGGTGTATTTACAGCTATCTGCCAGGATGATATATCGGTTTGTGGCTATGGTCCCATTATGACTCTCATGGAGATTGCCCATATGGCGCTTAAACAGCCTGGTTTTGAGATAATCAGCCGGGGTCATTCCGGCGAAACATATCCGTCATCAGAGGTGGTGCATTACATCTCAGCAATCGTTTATGAAAAGGGTTAATAAGTATTATTTTCGGTTTTAACTGTTTGGCCTTATCATGTAAAATATTTAATGTTATTCAGGCATTAGCAAACACCAAACGCAAAATGCCAAATACAAAATGCCAAGTCCTTCCAGTTAATTTAAATCCTGAAGTTTTTGCAAAAATTACTAGGTTTGCGCATTATTTAAATCAAATCATTATTCTCATGTCAAAAATCCTTTTGGAAAATATGGAGTTCTTCGCCTATCATGGTTGTTTTAAAGAAGAACAGATTATCGGGAATCAATTTATTGTTGATCTGGAAATTGAAACGGATACGCAAAATGCTGAATTGTCCGACAACCTGAGAGATACGGTAAATTATCAGGAAGTATACAATACAATCCGTGACCAGGTAGATGTAAAGAGTCATTTGCTTGAACATGTGGGCCGGCGAATACTGGATGCAGTAATGAGTAAATTTGATAGCATTTCACATCTGAAAGTTAAGATCAGTAAGATGAACCCACCCATGGGAGGTAAGATGAAATGTGTAAGCCTGGAGATGGAAAGATCAAAGGACACATAAGTTAAATTTATTGCATGATAAAATTTTTTACTTTTGCACCTTTGAAAATAAATTCCTGAACATACCATGAACAAACCTGAAAATAACTCAGCAGAGAATAAGTCATCTCTGAATTTCCTGGAACAAATCATTGAGAACGATATAAAGTCCGGCAAGCATCAGGGCAGGGTCCTTACCCGTTTTCCTCCTGAACCCAATGGTTATCTGCATATTGGTCATGCCAAATCTATTTGTTTGAACTTTGGCCTGGCATTAAAATACAATGGCAAAACCAACTTGCGGTTCGACGATACCAATCCAACCAAGGAAAGCACTGAGTATGTAGATGCTATTAAGGAGGATGTGAATTGGCTGGGATTTCAGTGGGAAGAACCGGTGTGGTATGCAAGCGATTATTTTGAGAAACTCTATGAATTTGCTGTTTATCTTGTGAAAAAGGGAAAAGCATTTGTTTGTGAAATGAGTGCTGAAGAAATGAGTAAAGGACGCGGAACCCCACAGAATCCGGGAGTTGAAAGCCCCTGGCGAAACCGCAGTGTGGAAGAAAATCTGGATCTGCTGGAAAGAATGCGCAAGGGAGAATTCAGGAATGGTGAAAAGGTTTTACGTGCAAAGATTGACATGGCCTCACCCAACATGCACATGCGCGATCCGGTAATGTACCGTATCATGCATGCCCACCATCATCGTACAGGTGATGAATGGTGCATTTATCCTACATATGACTGGGCACATGGTCAAAGCGATTACATTGAAGGGATTACTCACTCAATCTGTACCCTTGAGTTTGAAAATCATCGCCCGCTGTATGATTGGTTTCTCGATAATCTTGACATAACAGGAGAAAGGCCAAGGCAGTATGAATTTGCCCGTTTAAATCTTTCTTATACTGTAATGAGTAAAAGGAAATTGCTGCAATTGGTTGAGGAGAAATATGTGAATGGTTGGGATGATCCTCGTTTGCCTACTGTAACGGGTTTGCGCAGAAGAGGTTATACTCCGGCATCAATACGAACTTTTGCCGACAGGGTGGGGGTGGCCAAACGCGAAAATCTCATTGATGTGGCTCTGCTGGAATATTGCATTCGCGAAGATCTGAATAAAACTGCTCCCCGAACCATGACTGTGCTTAACCCGGTGAAGCTGGTTATTGACAATTATCCTGAAGGGCAATCAGAGGAATTACCTGCTGTGATCAATCCCGAAGACCCCGACTCAGGAAAGCGTATAGTACCTTTCAGCCGCGAACTTTATATTGAACGTGATGATTTTATGGAAGATCCTCCTAAAAAGTTTTTCAGACTTGCACCTGGTAAAGAAGTGCGTTTAAAATACGCTTACATCATTCGCTGCGATTCTGTTGTGAAAGATGAAAAAGGAGAGATCACCGAAATCCATTGTACCTATTTTCCGGATACCAGGAGTGGTATGGAAACTACCCGTAAAGCAAAAGGAACATTGCATTGGATAAGTATTCCGCATGCTATAGAAGCTGAAATAAGGCTTTATGATCGCCTTTTCACTGTTCCTGAGCCTGAAGATGTGGAAGAAGGGCAGGATTTTAAGGATTTTATTAATCCTGATTCTCTGGAAATTGTTATCGGTTGGTGCGAACCTTCCATTAAAAGCGCAGTTTCCGGGAAGGCCTACCAGTTTGAGCGGCTGGGTTACTTCAATACCGATAAAGACAGTTCAAAAGAAAAGCTGGTATTCAATCGTACTGTTACCCTGCGTGATTCGTGGGCAAAAATTGAGAAGAACCGGGATAAATAGGTCTGGAAAAGTTTTTCCATCAGTTAATGAACAATACTTTCCTTTTGCAGGTTATTGTAGCGAATCAATAACAATGCAAAATGTATTCTCATTTTTATGGCTATAAATATTCCACTGCTCGGTCTGATTGGTAAAAGTGTTCGCAACATTCCACAGGGAGCAAAAAGTAAAACATCCTTTTACGATCTCTCTACCCGGTCACTCGAAGGTAAGGAGATAAATTTTTCCGAATTTAAAGGTAAAAAAGTATTATTGGTGAATGTGGCATCCAAATGTGGATTCACTCATCAATACGCTGATTTGCAGGAATTATACGATAAGTATAGTGAGCAAATTGTTATTATTGGTTTTCCTGCCAATAATTTTATGAAGCAGGAACCCGGATCCAATGATGATATTGCACAATTCTGCGAACGCAATTATGGAGTCACATTTCTTATGAGTGAAAAAATATCTGTAGCGGGTAACAATATGCATCCTGTTTTTCAATGGCTTACTGATAAAGAACTGAATGGTTGGAATAAGGTGGCACCATCATGGAACTTCTTCAAATACCTTGTTGATGAAAACGGCGAATTGCAAGCGGTGTATTCTTCACGTACAAGCCCCTTAAGTGAAAAACTTCTCACCCAAC
>CAYXIT010000098.1:7966-9561 GCA_964465275.1 uncultured Bacteroidales bacterium
CGCTAAAGCTCAACACCTAAATCTCTTAACCTTAACCTTAACCTTAATCTCAACCTTACCCATGCATCATCTCTATCGCCGCCAAACCCTGGCCACCGACATCGACAAGGCCTGGGAGTTTTTTACACATCCCGAAAACCTGAAAAAGATCACACCCGGGTTTATGGGTTTTGACATCCAGTCGTTTAGCGGTCCGGGAAATTTACATGCAGGGCAGATTATTACCTACAAGGTGAAGCCTTTTCTGGCTATTCCCTTCAATTGGGTAACTGAGATAACCCATGCGTATGCGCCATATTTTTTTGTGGATGAGCAGCGACTGGGGCCTTTTATGTTCTGGCACCATAAGCATTACCTGGAAGAAACCCCGGATGGTAATGTCGTTATGATTGATTCAGTGCACTACAAGGTTTTTTATGGGTTTATCGGACGAATCATCAATTGGATGATCGTTGGCAGAAGGCTGAAATACATCTTTGATTACCGCACGCGTGTAATAGGAGAGATGTTTGGTGTTGTGGATGAATAGAAACAGTCGTAAATTCAGCTGATATAGCTCTCCACCAGCTTACATTTTCCCTGGGGAGTAAGTGTAATATTGTTTATTTCAGCTGGTAATAGAACAACATTACCTGCCTGCACAATTTCCACTCCCCCGGGATAATTGAGCATAAAGTTTCCTTCAATGCAACTGTAAATCACAAATGAATCCACAAAAGCATAGTCTATTTCTCTTTCCTCTGTAAACTCCATTATACGGGTAGTAAAAAATGGTGTTTTAACAAGCTCAACAAACTTGTTCTCTTCAGGTTCGTAGTGTGTTTTATAATGATCATGCTTTTTGAAATCCAGCACTTCCAGGGCCTGATCGGTATGCAACTGACGGTATTCGCCGTTTTCATCCTTTCGGTCCCAGTCATAAACGCGATAAGTAACATCTGAAGACTGCTGTATTTCAAGCAGAGTTATGCCTGAACCAATGGCATGTATTCTTCCGGCCGGTATATAAAAAACATCTCCTTTTTGAGCCTTTTCCACGTTAAGTATCTCTTTCAGGGTTTTATTGTTCAGATGTTCAAGATAGGTCTCCTTGTCAACATTCCTGTTAAAGCCTGTAATGATCTCTGCATCCGGTTCCGCCGCCAGTACAACCCACATTTCAGTTTTTCCTGCAGAATTATGGTGTTTTCTTGCATAGGCATCATCGGGGTGTACCTGGATAGAAAGGAAACTATTGGTATCTATCAGTTTAATGAGCAGTGGAAATTCCGTGCCATATTTCTCAAAAATCTTGTCGCCCACAAGATCTCCCATGTAAATTTCTATGAGTTCGCTGATATTATTTCCTGCCAGAAACCCATTCTCTACCACAGAAAGATTTTCCTTTACACCTGATAACTCCCAGGATTCGGCGCAATTGGGCAGAGGGGTAAAATCCTTTCCGAAAAGATCTTTCAGGCGTGTCCCGCCCCAGATCCTGTGTTTAAAAATGGGGTTGAATTTTAGTGGATATAGCATAGCATTGTTTTTGTTAAAAGGGAAAACCTGTCCCTTTTTAATTCATTATTGCCAATAAAGGCGCCAGTCCCCCTTTT
>CAYXIT010000098.1:9571-11607 GCA_964465275.1 uncultured Bacteroidales bacterium
ACAGGTAAATTCTTTAAATATGGTATTATTTGGAAAGTTATTTAGGCCATTCAGCCTGATCATTTTCCAGGTCGATCATTACTCCCCAGCTCACACTGATGAGTTTGCCTTCTTCAAAATAGAAATCCATTACTGCATCTGAGTATGATACTCTTCTCTCGCCCCATTCTTCGTTTTCGGTATCGATTTCACGGTAACCATTGGTTTCCATCAGTTCGATGATTTTTGTCTCGTCAAGATCAAATACATTTTTACCGAAAAGGATAGCATCATAATTGTCAGTTTCAAAGCAAGTACATCTGTTTTCCATATCTTTTTCAAAGAAAACTGTATGGCCGTCATCCCAGTAGTTCCAAACCTCTGCATCTGACTCATCTGCTTCACCCGGAAGGTCCTCAATTTCCTGTGGCTCACCCAGGTAGTTTTCTACCTCTGATTGATCAGCTCCGAATTTTAATTCTCCGAAACCTACAAGTGGTCTGATTTCTAATTTATTGCTCATAATCCGGATTTTTAATGAATTTAAATTACAGACAAACCTACGTATTTTTTATTAAAAGAATCTTATTTTTTTTCAATTTTACAAAAGGTTAATGTCTTATTTAAAGGGAGAATCAGGTTCTTTTGCCATATGATTGTAAACCAGTTTATCGGTTAAGCCGGGTACCACCTTGTTGAGAAAAACGGTGAGCTTGCCCTGACTTGTAAGAACAAGTGTACGTTTCCTTTTTAAGATTCCTTTTAGAATATGCCTTGCAACTTCATCTGCCGGCATCATATCAATTTCTTTCCTGGGTGATTCGCCTTGCATTGAGCCGTCCTTTGCCAGTGCTGTTTTCCTTATGTTCGATGAAGTAAATCCCGGGCATGCCACCATAACATGAAGTCCGGTTTTCAGGTTTTCGGTCCGCAGTGCTTCGAGAAAACCCTGCATAGCAAATTTTGATGCTGAGTATCCGGTACGGGCAGGTAGTCCCCTTACTCCTGCTATAGATGAAACTCCTGTAATACTTCCTTTGCTTTTCAGCAACCAGGGAAGCGCATGTTTGGTGCAGTAAACTGTTCCCCAGAAATTTACATCCATGAGTTTTTTGATTACCTGCAGATCGAGATCGGAAAATAATGCACGCATGCTTATACCGGCGTTATTGATAAGGATATCGATCTTTCCGAATTTTGCTATTGTTTCATCTATAAGCTTTTTGCAATCCTTTTCTATGGAAACATCAGTTGCAACCAAAAGATGTTTTTCCTGGTTCCAGGAATGTTTTTTCGATAGTTCTTCCAGCAGCTTTATTCGCCTTGCTGCCAATACAACCCGCATACCCATTTTTATCGCTTCTATGGCGAGTGCTTCACCAATACCCGAAGAAGCGCCTGTAATTATTATTACTTTGTCTTTTACTTTATCCATTATTTTGTTTAAAACATTATTTTTGTGATGCAGGAAGGCAATTTCCTGTTTTTTCCGGTCAAAAAAATCTGACTTGATAGGAAATATTTTCTTTGCAAATATACATCTCTTTAGGAACAGCTTTATGCAAATTAAGGAAGTAAAAGATAAATCACTCGAAAAGGAATTCCTGCAAGTCCCGCGTATAATTTATAAAAATGATCCCAACTGGATCAGCCATCTTGACAATGACATCATGGCCGTTTTTGATCCTGAAAAAAATAAGAATTTTCAATGGGGTGAAGCTTCCCGTTGGGTTTTATATGACAGCAATAATAAACTTATTGGTCGTATTGCTGCTTTTATAAACCATCATCTGGCATTTACCTATGAGCATCCGGTAGGTGGTACAGGATTTTTTGAATGCATAAATGATAAGAATGCGGCGTTCCTGTTATTTAATACAGCTAAAAAATGGCTTGAAGAGCGCGGAATGGAAGCCATGGACGGACCCATTAACTTTGGCGAGAAAGATCGTTTCTGGGGCTTGCTGGTTGATGGTTTTGAAACTTCTCCTCCTTATCTTTTGAATTATAATCCGCCTTATTATCAAATGACCAAGTCACTAATGCGTCAGATTTCC
>CAYXIT010000098.1:11617-12517 GCA_964465275.1 uncultured Bacteroidales bacterium
TTTGAAGCTTACGGATTTCAAAACTATTATGAACAATATGTTTATGGTCTTAGTCGCCATACAGTTGTGCCACCACTGGTGCACCGAAATTTTGACCGGCTTACCCGGACTGAAGGTTATGAATTCAAAAACCTTGAGATGAATCAGCTTGAAAAATTTGCTGTTGACTTTATGACTATATACAATGAGGCATGGCGTGATGTGCATAAGCATTTTAAGCCTATGACTAAAGAACAGGCTTTACAGACTTTCACAAGTATGAAATCCGTGGCAGATCCTGATCTTATTGTATTTGCATATCACAATGAAAAACCCATTGCTATTTTTGTTGGGATACCAGAGCTGAATGAAATTTTCAGGTATATAAACGGGAAACTAAATTTGCAGGGTAAGCTTAAGGTGTTATATCACAAATGGCGCAAAACCTGCTCTACAGTTTACGGTATTGTCTTCGGAATTGTTCCCGAATATCGTTATAAAGGAGTTGAAAGCGGATTGATCCTTGCCATCCAGAAATCCGTACTAAGAACAGATAATTATAACGACATGTATATTGCATGGATTGGAGACTTTAATCCCAAAATGATACGTATTGTTGAATTACTCACAAAAGAAAGGGTATTTACACTGGTTACTTATCGTAAAATGTTTAAGGATGAGTATGAATTTACCCGCCATCCTGTACTTGATTAATAACTGATAACCGGATGGTTGTAGTACTGTATGCAAATTTCTTCCGGAAAATCAGATTTTTATTTTGGATTTTAGATAATACACCGTACCTTTGCACTCTCAAAAAAATCAGGGGTAGTTTCCTGATTTTTCTTTGAAATACAGTTCAAATTTTGACTTGGTAGCTCAGCTGGTAGAGCACATCCCTTTTAAGGATGGGGTCCTGGG
>CAYXIT010000099.1:0-9796 GCA_964465275.1 uncultured Bacteroidales bacterium
TGCAGCAGTAAGTAAAGCTCTCGAATTACCCGGCCATATCATCCCCCTTAATATTATCCCCATTGGCTATCCCCTGCTCGACGACCGCCCCAAAGATAAATGGGACCCTGAGAAGGTGAAGTGGGTGGAGTAGGTTGAGAGGGTTTATTGGTTGATGGGTTGAGAAGTTGAGGTTGAGCGATTGTGATTCGGGTATGGGTAGGGAAATATTTTCTACCCACTATTAAGTACTGTTATTCAGTAAATTACAAAATAATTTCATAGAAAAACCAACTTTTTTTCATTAACCTCTTGGTCATTCAAAAACTTTTACTAACTTTGACCGATCGTTCAATCAATAATTAACAGAGAACGATTTTTTTTGAACAGGTTAATGACTAACCGTTTAGTCTAAAATAATAATTGCAAAATATGTCACCCAGAACAAAAGAACAATTTGACGAAATAAGAACCGAACGAAAGGAGCAAATTCTAAGGGTTGCACTTGAGTTATTTGCTCATAATGGTTATCATCCCACAACGATCGCCACCATTGCCAAAGAGGCAAATGTATCAAAGGGGCTGATGTACAATTATTTTGAAAGTAAAGAAATGCTTCTTAAAGAACTCATCATCACCACATCTGAGAAAGTGCACGTGGAACTTGATGCCAATCATGATGGTAAGGTTACCCCTGCTGAATTTATAAGATTTATAAAGGTGACCATGAAAAATATCAGAGAGAACGTGATTTACTGGCGCCTTTACACAACTGTTTTGTTGCAAAACGACGTAATGGACATACTGATGGGCGAAATGCAGAATATTGCACAGGATTCTTTAAATCTGTTATATGATTTTTTCAACCAGGAATTTGGCGATCGGGCTACAGAGGAATTGAATCACCTTTCCGCTGTTTTTAAAGGGATTATGCTTCAGTACCTGGCCATAAAAGATAAAAAGTGGCTGGATGAAAACGAGAAAATGTTACTCAACTATTATAAAGACAAAAAAGGCTGGAATGCCTTATAAATAATTCGATTATTACAACTTATAAACTCATAAACATGAAAACTACCGGAATGATCACTCTGTTGCTGTTACTTACCATGCAGTTATTTGCCCAGAATGCCACCGGAATCATCCGCACGGCAGAAGAGAAGATGCGCGGTGAGTCGAGTATTGGCGAAATGGAAATGAAGATAGTACGCCCCACATGGGAGCGAACCATCTCCTTTAAATCATGGACCATGGGTACTGAGTTCTCCCTGACCCTGGTTACTGCACCTGCCAAAGAAGAGGGTAAAACCTTCCTCAAAAGGGAAACCGAGCTTTGGCAATACGATCCTACTATTAACAGGATGATCAAACTGCCACCCAGCATGATGTCGCAGGGATGGATGGGTTCTGACTTTTCCAACGATGATATTGTAAAGGAGAGTTCGTTGGTCAAAGATTACAACCATTCGATACTGGCAAATGAAACCATCGATGGGTTGGATACATGGAAGATTGAACTATCTCCAAAGCCTGATGCCGCGGTGGTTTGGGGTAAAATAATCATGTGGATTGAGAAAACCGACCATTTGCAATTGAAGAAGGAGTATTATGATGAGGATGACTACCTGATCAAAACAGAAACCGGTTCAATGGTTAAAATAATGGATGGAAGAAGGATACCCACCCGGTTTACCATTATTCCGGCAGATGAACCAGGCAATGAAACCATCATGACCATCGAAAACATCGACTTCAATGTAAATATTCAGAAATCATTTTTCTCACAACAGAATATGAAACGGGTTCGACCGTAGTAATTATCATCAACCTTCACAGAATTTTGCAATCCTGTTTAAGAGGTGAGCTATCTGTGCGCTGAAAAAATAATTCATCTGTTCATTATATATTTCTTTATTGTAAGATAAAATATCTAAAGTTCCTTTAGTACTTTGATTAACAGTTGATTTTGTGAATTATCATTTTTATGTATATCAGCGTACTCATCATAGAATTTGCATGTATAAAAACTACAATCAAAATGAGAGAATATTTTAAACTGGCCTGGCGAAGTATCTGGCGAAACAAGCGGCGTGCGCTCATTACAGCAGCGTCCATCTTTTTTGCCATCATCATTGCCATTATCATGCGATCTTTTCAGTTGGGATCGTATGATCACATGATCCACAACGTGGTGGAAACCTACACCGGTTATCTGCAGGTGCAGCATGAGGATTACCGGAACAAGCGTACCATCAACAATACCTTTGTTTATACCGACAGCATTGAGCGTATTGTTTCCCAAACAGACAACATAGCCGAAGTGTATCCGCGCCTGGAGTCTTTTGCCCTGGCATCGTCCGGAAATTCCACCAAGGGTGCCTTTGTGATGGGTATCATACCAGAAAAGGAGGACCATATGACCAACGCTTCTCAAAAGATCGTGCAGTACCAGCTCAAAAGATCTATGATGGAGCAGATCATAAAAGATGAAGAGATCACAGGTGAATTGAAAACAAGACTGGAGAAAATTTCAGATAATGCTTTTACCAGCGATGAGGATCTGAAAAGATCTGTTTTTCCAAACGGTAATACAGATGAAGATCTGCTTTTGCTCATCAAGGAGCGTTCCAGGATTCCCGGTGAGTACCTGCATGCCAACGATCAATCGGTACTGGTGGCAGAAAAACTGGCTCGTTTCCTCAATGTTTCAGTCGGTGATACCATGATCCTTATCAGTCAGGGACTGCATGGTATCAGCGCTTCGGGGCTCTACCCGGTAAGTGGTATCATCAAGATTCCCAATCCTGAACTGAACAGGTCTTTTATCTATATGCCCCTGGCGGCGGCGCAGCAGTTTTACAGCGCCCCTGACCGGCTCACATCACTGGCCGTGAATCTTGAAAATGAAGATGACCAGGCCATGTTCGACACCAAAGATGCATTGGAGGCGCAACTAGCGGGCAGTCAGTTTGTCGTAAGAGACTGGCAGGAAATGAACCCGGAACTGGTGCAGCAGATCGAATCTGATGATGCATCGGGTAAGATCATGATAGGGGTGCTTTACCTGATCATTGGGTTTGGAATCTTCAGCACAGTACTCATGATGACCGCTGAGCGCAAGCGTGAGTTTGGGGTGATGGTGGCCATTGGCATGAAAAAAATGAAACTCAGCCTGGTGGTCATGATCGAGTTGTTCTTCATGGGATTGTTAGGTATTGTTTCAGGTATGATTGTAAGCATACCCCTTGTATTGCTTGGATATTACAATCCCATAAGGTTGACAGGTGAACTGGCAGCAAGCATGGAAAGTTTTGGTATGGAACCCATTATGCCATTGGCCATGATCGATTCTTATTATCTCAACCAGGCGTGGGTCATCATTGCCATTATGGTGGTGGTGATGATTTACCCGGTTACCAAAATACTCAGACTCAAAGAAATTGATGCCTTGAGGGCTTGATTATGTACTTTTTAAATTCAAAAGCAATGATATTGTCTATAGCATGGAAAAATATTTGGCGAAACAAAACCCGCAGCATGGTTATCCTGAGTGCCATTGCACTGGGGCTGATGGCAGGTATTTTTTCAATAGCCCTCATGGCAGGAATGGTGGATGACCGTGTAAGAGGGGCGATTGAAAATGAGGTTTCGCATATGAAAATTCATAACCAGAAATTCCTGGAAAACGATGAGTTACAGTTTACCATCAACCAAAGGGAAAAACTGATAGAAACACTGGATACCCTGCAACAGGTAAAAGCTTTTTCTGAAAGACTGCGTATGAACGGCATGGCAAACACATCAGGAAACAACAGCGGTGTTATTATATATGGTGTTCATCCAGGGCAGGAAAGGGAGGTATTTAATATACATGAAAACATCATTGAAGAAACAGGAGGTTTTTTTGATGAGGATACCCGCAATCAGATCATAATTGGTGAAAAGTTGGCCAATACATTGAATCTGGTTCTTTATGAGATCACAGAAAAGGCTGTTGATACCCTTCGTATTGCCGGTGTTCCCGAAGAAGTCCTTTCAAAACTGGATACCCTGGTTGATCAGAGATTCAGGAATGAGGAGGACTTTCGTGAAAAGATGGAGCAGTTGTTTACGGATGGACAGATGCGAAACTATTATTCCTCTTTTAAGCAAGCAACAAAAAGTTTTCGTACCCGGTCACGCATTGTACTTACCATGCAGGATAATGAAGGATACATAACCGGGGGTGCATTCAGGATTGCGGGCATCTACAGCATCACCAACTCTGCCTTTGAAGGTATGCATGTGTTTGTAAATTATGATGATTTGCTACGCATAACCAACATGCCACAGGGTTCGGTTCATGAGATTGCTGTAATGCTGGATGATATAGAACAATCTGATAACATAAGCGAAATCATCGAATCTGATTTTGATGGTGTGAGCGCACAGATATGGAAAGAACTGCAACCAGATCTGGCCCTTACCACCGACTACATTAAAATCTCCTATTACGTGATCATCACCTTTATTCTGCTGGCACTGGGGTTTGGAATTGTAAACACAATGCTCATGGCAGTGCTTGAAAGGATTAAAGAGTTGGGCATGCTCATGGCAATTGGAATGAATAAACTCAGGATATTTATGATGATCATGCTCGAAACCCTTTTCCTTACTCTAACAGGGGCAGTGGTTGGGGTGTTTCTCAGCCTTTTGCTGATCGCCATAACAAAACAAACCGGTATCGATCTGACCAATTATGCCGAAGGTTTCCAGGCAATAGGCTACAGTGCCATTGTGTATCCACTTATTGAGGGCGAAATATTTGCAGGAATTGCTGTGCTGGTGGTACTTACAGGTATACTTTCCTCGGTTTACCCTGCCTGGAAAGCCCTTAAACTCAATCCGGTTGAGGCAACAAGAACTGAATAATTCACATTTTAAAAAATTATATCATGAACGTAATTGAATTGAAGAACATACAAAAGGTTTACAAAGAATCTGAAATTGAGGTACATGCCGTTAGGGGTATTGATCTCACATTTGAGCAGGGAGAGTTTGCCGCTATCGTGGGGCCGTCAGGTTCCGGGAAAACAACCTTACTCAATATCATTGGTGCACTTGATGATCCTACCGACGGACAGGTAATTGTATCAGGAACCACCGTAAAAGACCTTTCAGCAAGTAAGAAGATCGATTTCAGGATGTGGAACATTGGTTTTGTGTTCCAGGCATACAATCTTATCCCTGTGCTAACGGCAAAAGAGAATGTTGAATTTGTAATGCACCTGCAGGGGCGCCCCAAAGAAGAGCGTGAAAAACGTGCCATTGAATTACTGGAAGCAGTTGGTTTGGGCGATCGTATCAATGCCCGCCCCGGAAAACTATCAGGTGGTCAGCAACAGCGGGTCGCGGTTGCCCGGGCATTGGCTGCCAAACCCAAGTTTATCCTTGCCGATGAACCTACTGCCAATCTCGACTCGAAGAGTACCGCAACCCTCCTTGATATCATGGAGCAACTTAACCGGAATGAGAAGATTACTTTTGTATTTTCCACTCATGATCAGCGTGTTGTGAAAAAAGCACACCGGGTGATCACCATCGAAGATGGTAAGGTGGCCAACGATGAACGCAAGAAATAACAGTCTGCACAAACCTGTCATCTGTCAGCAACTCTTCAAAGTGTCTGACAGATCTTTCCTTTCTTTTTTGAATGTTCCTGACTTTTTAAAAAACGCTCCCGGAAACGGAATTTTTATTTTTTACCATGAAAACGATCAAAACTATTCTAATCATCCTTTTCACGAATCTTGCTATACCATTCAGCCCGCTGTCTGCGCAGGACAGTAAGTATGATTTCAGCGGATATCTGAGCAATATGTTTTCCTGGAATTCGGTTCCGGAAGGATATGGAATGCTGTTCGGGCAGGATCCAGCAAAGGTTCACTGGATATCCAATCACTACCTGCAAAACAGGTTGAATCTGATCATCTATCCTGCCGATGGACTTACAGGCAGCATACAAATGCGCAACCGCTTTTTTTACGGTGATTATATCAGCGATATTCCCGGTTTTGCTTCCACGCTGGATGCGGATAATGGTTGGATCGATCTTTCCACAAATATTTTTGAAACCGACCAGACTGGATTGAATATGGCAATTGACCGCTTTTGGCTTCAGTATACCATGGGTGATTTCGAAATCAAGGCGGGGCGGCAGAGGATCAACTGGTCACAAACCTTCGCCTTCAATCCCAACGATATTTTTAATACCTACTCTTTTTTCGAGGTCGATTATCCCGAACGTCCGGGGATAGATGCTATAAGAGCCACCTGGTATCCTTCCTTTGTATCAACATTGGAGGCAGCTGTTAGCATCGACAGTGCCAGCAGAATTACGGCTGCAGGGTTTTACCGGTTCAATAAATGGGGATACGACTTCCAGATCCTGGGCGGTATTATGAAAGATGAAGACTATGTGCTGGGTGCAGGATGGTCGGGAAACATTAATGGTGCCGGATTCAGAGGTGAGGTAAATTATTTTCATCCCATGGAAGATCCTGTCAGCCAGAGCGGTATCCTTGTTACATCAGTATCCATTGATTACATGTTTGGTAATTCGCTTTATTTACAATTAGAAACACTTTACAATCAGTTACCGGGTAATGGGAAAGCCATGGGGTTTTTGCAGAGTATGTCGCAGCCCATGAGTGCAAAAAAATTATCATTCACAGAATACAGTCTGCTTTTCAATGCCTCCTACCCGGTATCACCCCTGATAAATACAACCCTTTCCACAATTTACTATCCTGATATAGACGGAATTTTTGCCGGACCTTCTGTAGAGATTTCTGTAACAAATAATATTGGGGTATCTTTATTCTGGCAAACCTTTTACGGCAAGTTTCCAGGCCCGGTAAGCGGGATAGAGCAGACAGAAGCCTTTCATTTTGGTTATCTTAGAGCAAAGTGGAATTTTTAATATATTTTGGTTGCTTAATTTTTTCAAAATTTGTAATTCTTCCATAAATCACCCATGAAAAAAACCCTCTTCTACATCACCATCTTTTCCATCGCCATGGCTTTTCTTGAAAGTGCAGTGGTGGTATATCTGCGGGTTATTTACTATCCTGATGGATTTGCTTTTCCTCTGGCTCCCATAGATCGGCTGGTTGGAATTACCGAAATTCTGCGCGAACTGGCTACCATGATCATGCTGCTGACGGTAAGTATCATTGCAGGGAAAAACTTCAGGCAAAGGTTTGCATATTTTATATTCTGCTTTGGGGTGTGGGATATTTTTTATTATGTTTTTCTTTACCTGATACTTGGTTGGCCGCAATCCCTCCTTACCTGGGATATTCTGTTTCTCATACCGGTTACCTGGACAGGACCTGTTATTGCACCTGTTATTGTTTCCCTTACCATGATCGGTATAGCCCTTACCGTAATCTTCTATAATGAAAATAAAAAGTCTTTCAGAATAAGTAACCAGACCTGGATATTATGGCTTGCGGGGGCTTTTGTAATTTTTCTTTCGTTAATTTACGATTATTCAGTATTTGTTTTGCAGCAATTTAGCATTCGCGAAATATGGAATTTGTCGGGTGAAACCCTGTTTGATATTGCACACAGCTACATTCCATCGAAATTTAACTGGTTCATTTTTCTTGCCGGCGAAATGGTCGTTTTCTCCGGATGGATGAATTTGATCCGGACTGAAAAAAGAAAATAAATTACCAGGTAAACCCTTACTGCCATTACATCTCCAGATTATTACAGGTTACCTTGTTTTACAGTTTCTTATAAACAGGAGTAACATTTTCAAAGGTGTATCCGTCCGGTTATAAAACACCCAATGCCCGAAAATGGACAGTGCCGCAACCCAATGATCTTTCGTGTATCTTATAACATTTTGATTATTCGTCATTTATAAAATATGGTTTATTATTTGTAATTAATTGTTTAAAACTAAAAAACCAAAAATATTTGATTTTTCATTGATTGGTATCAACCATGAACACAAGATTCTTTATTTATTTTATTGTATGCTGTCTGCCACAGTTGGTGTGGAGTCAGCCAAATGAAATCCCCAAAAAAGTTTACAATCCCCAGCTTATACACAATGCTCCAAAAATTGATGGAATACTTGATGATAAAGTTTGGGAAACGGGCATATGGGAAACAGGCTTTACCCAGTTTGAGCCCCACAACGGCCAGCCTGCCAGCCAGGAAACCAGTTTTTGCATCCTGTATGATGCAGATTATTTGTATGTAGGAGTTAAGGCCTATGATACATCGCCCGACAGTATAGTTTCCCGGCTCACACGCAGGGATAGCAATGATGGAGACGCTGTGGGAATAGTTTTCGACAGCTATTTTGACCTGCGTACCGCATTTTTGTTAGGTGTTACGGCCGGAGAAACGCGGTTTGATCAGATCATGACTGAAGATGGAAGAAAGGAAGACTCAACCTGGGATGCCAACTGGTGGGCAAAAACATCAGTACATGATTATGGTTGGGAAGCTGAGATGCGTATACCTTTCAGCCAGCTCCGGTTCAAAAAAAGCGAGAATCCTGTGTGGGGTTTACAGGTCTTCAGGCAGTTGCACCGAAAAGGAGAACTCTCTTTCTGGCAACACATTGATGCTGATGCCCCGGGATTAATTCATCGTATAGGTGAGATGCACGGCATGAATGATATTGAACCTAAACGGATTTTTGATATTACACCATATACTGTTACATCAGCCAAATCATACCCCCAACAGGCTGATAACCCATTTGCCACAGGAAGTGATCAAAACCTGAAGGTCGGGCTGGATGCCAAGGTGGGCGTTACCAATGATTTTACCGTTGATCTTACTGTAAATCCCGATTTCGGTCAGGTGGAGGCTGATCCGAGTGAAGTTAATCTTACGGCTTTTGAAACTTTCTTCCGGGAAAAAAGACCCTTCTTCATTGAAGGACGCAATATCTCAAGTTTTCAGCTGGGTATCGGAAACGGGGGATTGGGCAATGACAACCTTTTTTATTCAAGACGAATCGGGCGCAGACCTACCGGACAGATAAACACTGAAAACGGAAGTTACATTAACCGGCCTTCTTTTACCAGTATTCTGGGCGCTGCCAAGCTTACAGGCAAAAGCCGTAACGGTTTGTCCATTGCCATTATTGAATCGGTTACAGGAGAAGCCAGGGCTGAAATTGATATACTGGGTGAAAGGAGTTTTAAAACCATTGAGCCTCTTACAAATTATCTTGTTGGAAGGGTGCAAAAAGACTTTAGCGATGGGAATACCATACTGGGAGGAATGTTTACATCCACCCACCGCAAAACTGATGATAACCTTTCAAAGCAAATGCATAGTGAAGCCTATTCAGGGGGCTTGGATTTTACCCGGTATTTTAAGGACAAGGAATGGATGTTTAACATCAATGCTGCATTAAGTCATGTGACCGGAACAAAGGAAGCCATTCTGCTGAGCCAAAGAGCTCCGGCAAGGTATTTCCAGCGACCCGATAACAAATATGCAACACTTGATTCTGCGTGTACATCCCTCACCGGCTCAGGGGGAAGGGCACAATTGATTAAAACATCAGGGCATCTGAACATGATGGCTGCAATCATGTGGAAATCACCGGAATTTGAAATAAATGACCTGGGTTATATGCGTGAAGCAGATTATTTCACCCATGTGATCTGGCTGGGTTATCGTGAATGGGAACCCAGGGGAATTTACCGAAGCTTCAATGTAAATTTCAATCAGTACACTTTCCGGACCTTCTCCGGAGAGCATCTCATTCCGCCAACGCTCGACATGCGTGCGGAGATCG
>CAYXIT010000099.1:9806-12435 GCA_964465275.1 uncultured Bacteroidales bacterium
TCAACACAGGCATCAATACCAGTGGGTCTATAAGATTTAGTAACTACTGGTCAGCGAATGCCGGAATGGAATACAATCATAATCTTACATCTGTAACGCTTTTGAGAGGTGGTCCGGCTTTTCAGCTTCCCGACCGTATTAATGCATGGTTTGGTGCTTCCACTGATAACCGTGCCAGATTTGTAGCAGGTTTAAGTGGTAACATAGGACAAGGATTGGAAAATGAATACAAATATCTGCGACTGGGGCCTAATTTTACACTTAAACCAACTGCAAGTCTGAACCTGTCATTCAATCCATCATGGTCAAAAAGATTCGATGAACTGCAATATACAACCCAAAAAGATTTTCAGGATGAGAAAAGATATTTGTTTGGCAGTATTGATCAAAATATTGTAAATTTTTCCTTCCGCATCAATTATACTATAACTCCTGATCTTACCATTCAGTATTGGGGACAGCCTTTTGTAGCCTCAGGGAAATACTCTGACTATAAATTTGTTACCAACCCCAAACATAAAACATACCAGGAAAGGTTTCATATATATGATGAAAACCAGATTGAGTTGATTGAAAACAATTACCAGATTGATGAAGACAGGGATGGAAATGCGGATTACGAATTTAGCAAACCCGACTTCAATTTCAGGGAATTCCTTTCAAATCTTGTAATACGCTGGGAATTTCAACCAGGTTCATCTCTTTATTTTGTATGGAGCCAAACCCGGTCTGACTTTGAAATCAATGGCAACATGACCTACATGAACCATCTCGATCAATTATTCTCCCAAAAGCCGCATAATATATTCCTGCTGAAAGTATCTTACAGATTTGGGGTAACCGGATAAAACAAAACCCCGGCCAAATAGCCAGGGTGGGTTGTGTGTTTTGGTATATTAATAAAAAATTACAATCTGTAAGCAATCCTCCTTTTTTACTTTATGATTTTATATCGCAATCGATTGCGATACTTACATAAAAAAAACCAAAAAATCCAGGCAACGCTGGACGCTTTCTTCTTGACATGACAGCTGACCAATCAGAAAACGTGGTGTGAATCAATTATTTCTGTAGGAACGTTCTCCTCTTTTGAAACAAGGTTTTGCCAGATTACCCAGCGCTGCCTGGTTCATGGTTTGGAAAAAAAGGATGCAGCAAAGATATAGGTTTTATTTATCCTGACAAGGCCTGTGAAAAAAAATATATTTTTTTTTGCCTGCTTACAGATTATAACAGGAACATTGATAACATAGTTGAAAAAACTTATTAACAATTTTGAATAATAAGTTCAATTACAATCGATTGTATTACAAAAATATTTTTCAGACGGTTTTGGTACTGCCAAAGCAGTATTTTTATGCTCTGAATTATCATTTTAGTGATGCCTAATACCCCTTTGCATAGCCAAACCCCCTTTTCCTGTTTATGATTTTTTTTCTATTATTGTATCGAAAGAAATTTTAAGAAATTTTCAGTACAAATAACATCTTTCGTTCCGGTTTTTATCCTGTAAACTGTTTTTATAAACACAATAACACACGAACACCGAAATTAACACCATCGAAAACCAAAATCAACCTGACCTGAAAATGATCCGGAAACTGGAAAAAATTGAAAAGATCTCCTGTGGCATATTGCAGCTTATTACTGCCATGGACAAAGGATTTGCCCGTGTTGAAAATGACATTGATAAGCTAAAGAAATTTCGTGAAATCTGTTTTGATGTTCATGATAGTTTTTTTGATGCTTTAAATCGTTACAAAGAATCAAAGATCAACATCCGGAGGAGAGACCCCCTGGTAAGTATAGTTATTGATAAGAACTGCCGGCAGCAAATAAATAACTCACTGCAGGAAATTCGTAAAATTGCCAACCAGGGATTTGACACTATAATCGATTTTATTGAAGAATATCCGCATACAGGAAATATATCTTACTCCCTTGAAGCCCTTCTGAAATTCAAAAGTGTACTTGAAAACGAATTCCTGAACCTTGAGCAGGAAATTAACTCACTAAAAATGGAGTTTATCCTTGAAGACAGGAAAGAACAGTTGCTTGATACCATTAAATCTGTCGAAACGCAGGATAAATAAAACAGTTAATTCTACCTTTATTTATTTCCTGAAATAAAATCTGTTGACTTTTTATAGTTTTTCAACCGACATAATGGGTTGCCCTTTGGTTACTTTTGTAGCATCCTCAACCAAAATCTTTATAATACGGCATTTGAAAGGAGCCTGTATTTCATTGAAAAGCTTCATGGCTTCTAAAATGCAAATGGTATTACCTTCTTTCACCACTGTACCTTCTCTAACAAAAGAAGGTTGATTTTCTCCCGGGGACCGGTAAAAAGTTCCGGCCATAACAGAGTTTATGGTTTCAAGGCCGATAGCAACATCAGTCTCTGTTTTTGTCTGATCTTTAATTAGGTTTTCGGGTTCTTTTTCGCTCTTTGCTGTAAAAAATTCCTCCGGCTTTTGATCAGGAGTATGCGAACGGCTGCTGCCATTACTATTACCGGAACCATTGCCATTACCGTTTCCACTGAATAAAGAAAGGTTAAAATCTCCTTTCCGTATCACCAGTTCGTTTAAGCTCAGCCGCGATGCCCTTTCAAGAATCTCGTTGA
>CAYXIT010000100.1:0-12056 GCA_964465275.1 uncultured Bacteroidales bacterium
CGAAATACATGGTAAGAATCCGGTTCATAAAAGACATAATCTTTTTCAGCATTATTGCTTGTTACCGGGGCTTCGGGAGCATCCCATTCCAGATAAACATGGCTGTTGTTGCCGGTATGGGCCACAAGATTGGATGGTGGAGCGTATGGATTGTCACCTTCGAGTTGAATATCCAGAACCAGAGTTTGGTAGTTATCCAAAGTTACATTCTCAATGATTGTTGAATTGTATCCTTCGGCTGAAACCATCAGATCATAGGTACCTGCAACAACAGGCCTGTAATAATCTCCATATGGCAATTCTGAGAACACATGCGAATTATCTATGTCGTGACTGAGAATTTCAATTTTGGCTTCCAATGGTTCTCCTGAATACATATCCGTTACTATACCTCTTATACCATAGGTTGCCTGCCGGATGTAATTAAGGTAAGAACGATAGTTGTATTCCCAGTGTGCCGGCAGCTGTGCCGGAGGCAATAGTTTGGTGTTGGAAAGTTCGAGGGTGAGTTCTCGTTGACTCCGGTAATAGTTCATAAAATCCTGCCTTGTTCCATAAGCTACATACCAATCTCCCCCATGGGTTACACCATTATCAAAAGATGATCCGGAAGGGTTCATGTATGTTGACGGGCTATAATATCTTGCCGTATCGGCATATTCATGAGACACCAGCAACCACCAGTCGGTATCTGCATGCAGATTATTGTCACTTGTCCAGCTATCCCAGGGATAGTTGATACATTCAATACCACCGTGCATATTAGCCGACATTACAAAATGTAATGTATCTGTCAGGTTAATCATTGCCTGGGTTTCTGCCTGGATAGCTGAAGTCGGATCGTTTACCGGGTTGGGATAATTGCGGTTCATATCCACCCCATTGGCATTACTTCGTGTGGCTCCGCTAACGGTGCTGTTGTTATTTGTATAGGTTCCATCCGGGTTTTCATTGGGTGATATCCAAATCTCCATATTATCAAGCAGCCAGGTAACTTCATCATCAATACCGTATTGGGTGAGCAGGTAATGTATAAGCCTGAGAGAAAGGACAAAACCGGTTGTTTCATCACCATGAATTGTGGAAGTATACATAAACCTGGGTTCAGCTTCCCTTTCATTTACATTGGTAGAAAGTTTGGCAAAAAAGATCGATCGCCCGCTTGAAAGGGTAACAATATTATAAATTTTACAAAGTTCCGGAAAATCAGATTCAAACTCGTACATCAGGCTCTCATAAGCCTCATAGGTTGGATAAAAATCCCATGTATCTGTAAGATCTTTTGATAAAAGATCTTCCCAGGTTTTCATATTGAGATCAAAATCAACTTCCCCTGGAGATTTTATAATTCTGAATGGAATATCATGTTCAATAAGTACATCAAGTGCTCTTTTGTTAAAATACGCATAAATACTATCACCTGATGTATAATCAATGGAAGCATATCGTAATATCTGTTCCTTTGCAGCGGAAGCAACATCCGAATTCACCGAACCATAAAAATCCCCTTTAATACTAATAAGTTCGAGTGCTTTGGGAATTTCTCCTGTATATTCCTGATTTTGTGATTTGGCTGATATTGCTGAGATAATGGTTACAAAAGCAATTAGAAACAGTGTCCTGGTGAAACGGCAGTGCATGGGTAGTAAAGAATTAAAAAGATTATTATGACAAAAGTATGGAAATTATTTAATTATAAAAAAATCCCCGGAAGTAAAAATTGCTTTCCGGGGATTTCATTTTGACAGATTACAAAAACTAATTCACCACAAACCTACGGGTAATCACGTAAGTTTTAATGAAAATATTCATATTATAAACACCCGGTTCAAGGTCACCTACATCAAAGATAATTGCCTGTCCTGATACAACATCAAAAAGATCTTTTTTCATGATCAGTCTTCCGTTTATATCGTAAATTTCGGTACGGGCATTTTCAATTCCGACATCGAAACGCAAATTCAACTTATCTCTTGCAGGCACAGGATATAAAACCACATTCTTATCACTTATTAATTCTGAAACAAAATTCTCAAGATCAAAGAATGCCCGTGCAACTTTGTCTTCATTCATAATTACATTTATAGCAGGATCGGTATACTCAACCCCATTGATTTCCCAGCGAACAAAAATGTAATCCTGATTTGGTTGAGCAGACAGGGTAATTTCAGTACCTGATGCATAACTATATATTCCAGGCGCGGGATTTGTGGTTCCATCACCTTCGTAGTCAATATCAAGGGTATAATTTACATTATCCACAAATATTGCCCTTGCAACCTTATCAGAGTTCATTAAGACATTGATTTGTGATTCAAAATAATCAATATCATCAATTACCCATTTTACGAACGCCCAGTTTTCATTGGCCGGAGTAGCCGTAAGTGTAACTACTTCATCATAGCCATACTGATGTTCGCCTTCTTCAGGATCAGTAATACCTTCACCTTCAACAATTATGGTAAGTTTATAACTAGGAATATTTTCAAAATAAGCTGTAACAACCTTGTCAGAATCCATCAAAAATTCAATTTCTTCTTCAAAATATTCATCCCCGCCAATTTCCCACTTCTGGAAAATACTGAATTCAGTAGTTTCAGCCGATAAAGTAACCATGGTATTCTGTTCTATCAAATGAATCCCTTCCGGCGGATCTGTTGTACCTGTGCCTTCATGCACTATTTCGAGCACAAAAGTATTTGATATAAGAATAACAGTAATTTCTTCATCACCATCCACATCTATTGTACCGGTTTCGGTAATAAAACCTTCCTTTTCAACCTGCCAGTCGTAAGAGCCGGAAATCAGATTCTCAATGGTATAATCACCGGCAGGATAAACTGTGCCATCAAATGTTACGATTGCGTCTGCAATATCCTGATCATCTTCATCTTTGACAGTAAAGGTTACTGTATAGTCTTCCGGCAGGAACACTGCAGTAATGGTTTTATCATCATCCATGGTAATCGTAACCGGGTTTTCGTCTCCTGTAAGATCTCCCTCCCATTCCACGAAAAAGAAACCCAGATTGCCAAAAGCTTCCAGCGTAACCTGACTTCCTTCGGCGAAAATCAGTGGCTGAGTGTATTCATTATCATTTACATCTACTGTACCTTCTCCTGAAACATTGATAGTCAGAAGAAACTCTGATAGCGTTTCATTGAAAACAGCCTGAACGGTAACATCCTCAGTAATTTCAATATTATAAGGATTGCTGGTAATAATATTACCATTTATGAGCCAGTGCTGGAATATCCAGTCTTCATCAGCCGATGCAGTTAAAGTAACAGTTTCTCCTATGGGATAGTCATAAGTTCCCTGTTCAGGTGATACTGTGCCATTTCCATCGGGGGCAAGCATTGTAAGAAATCTTTTCCCTGCATAGGTGCCGGTAACTTCTGTTTGGGTACCATGCACAATATTAATCGGGTCAGGAATATACCACAGATCAGTATCAATTTCAGAAAACTGAACAGTATATTCTCCAGGCTCAAGGGCCAATGCAAACTGACTGTTATACCATGTTTCTCCGTCAATACTCCATTGGGCACCGGCAGTAACAGCAGCCTGGGGTTCAATGGTAACAATCAGATCTGCAGGTAAAATGGAGAATACCCCCGGAGTAAAATTAATGGAATAATTACTTCCTGCTGTAACAGTGCCTTGTTGTATTGCATAATTACCTAAATCTTCACCGGGTTGCCGCTCCAACTGACCTGTAACAGCATCGCCACTTACCAGGGAACCGGCAGTTAATGTCCATGTAAGAGCCGGATCATCTTCGCCGAATTTTTTGCTTTTATCATCAGCCTTGATGGAAAGCGGGCGGGGTGAGATAGTTGCTGTAGCAGTACCCGATGTTGTAGCAATACTATAGTTATTTTGATCTGTACCACCACTGATTGCAATATTTGTAAACAGTACCTGCTTGTTAACACCTGCATTGGCATTTTCAAATGCATAAGTAAAGGAGAAATTAAGAATATCACCTGCAATCCGGTTATCATCAAATGCTCCACCTGTTGCATCAGTTGAACCGTCATACACTTTGTTATTTGCAACAAAATCTGACAGGATTAGTGAACGGGGTGTAATATTTGCTTGTGCAGTTTGATTACCAATGGTATACATCTCAGCATCATCACCGGTAAGAGCCAGACCTGTAACGGTAACAGTTTTGTTATTACCCACATTTTTGGTATTGAACAGGGCGCTTGCAGCACTTGTATCTAACTGAACATCTGTTCCGGGCTCCACGCCGGCAAGTGTTCCGTAGTTTGCAACAGTTGCAGTGCGTGTACCGTCATATACTTTATTTTCAATTGCAAGTCCATCCAGAGTAAGCAATATCTTATCTGTTACAGAAAGCGTGCCTTGTACATAAGATATACTGTAATTTGAAAGACCTTGTCCCTGGGCATTGGAAACCATTATCGGATAGTCACCAATGGAAGCACCCGCAGGAGCACCATTACTGAATAATGTAACTGTCTCTACGATATCTGAACCATTGTCAACCAAACCTTGTGCGTTAAACTCCGTACCGTCAAATACAAATTCAATACCTACCGGTTTTACCTGGTCTTCGGCAGTAATGGTAAGGGGTGCGCTTGTAATAGACAGTAATCCGGAGAAATAGGAAATATTATAATTTGGTGATGACAATCCCTGGGGCGTAATAATATAACTTCCTACACTTACTGCATTTACTGCGGCTCCTGTAAAGGATAGTGTACCCTGAAGATCAGATGGTCCGTCGCCATTTACAAAGCCTGAATAACTGACTGTAAATCCCTGAAACACTCCACCGTCATACACCTTTGTTTTGTCATCTGCCGTTACATTCAATCCAGCAGGAACAATGCTCAATGTACCCGGAGAAAATGTAATATTATAATTGCCTGAAGTAAGTCCACCGGGATTTATAATATATGCTCCGACATTAATTGCAGTTGCTGCACTACCTGAATAAGTAAGCGTACCTTGCAAGTTTGAGGGACCTTCGCCACTGACAAAACCGGAATAACTTACCGTAAATGCCGTAAACAGTTGACCATTATATACTTTGGTTTTATCGTCGGCAGTAACTGTAAGTGAAGCCCTGGAAATGGTAAGAGTTCCTGAAACAAAAGCGATATCATAATTACTGGATGTTAATCCACCAGGGATAATCTGATAGGTTCCGGCATTCACAGCTGTTACTGCATTACCTGAAAAACTTAAGGTTCCCTGCAGATCGCCGGCATTCTCATCATTAACAAATCCGGTATATGAAACCGTAAATGCGGTAAAGACCTGGCCGTTGTAAACCTTTGATTTATTGTCAGCCGTTACTGTAAGAGAAGCGGGCGTAATGGTCAGCGTGCCATTCGCAAAAGAAATATCATAATTGTTTGATGATAATCCCTGCGGTGTTATTATGTAGGTTCCCGCATTCACAGCAGTAGTTGCTGCCCCGATAAAGGATAAGGTACCCTGAAGATTACCTGCCCCTTCCCCGTTTACGAAACCGGTATAGGAAACGGTAAATGCCGTGAATACCTGACCGTTATAAACCTTGCTTTTGTTATCCGCTGTAATAGTAAGAGTTGCAGGGGTAATAGAAAGGTTTCCTGCAATAAAATCAATTGAATAATTAGCTGACGTCAAACCTCCTGGAACGATCTGATAGCTTCCGGCATTAACAGCCGTTATCGCGTTGCCACTATATTGTAAAGTGCCCTGGAGATCACTTTGATCATCATCATCGGCAAAGCCTGAATAAGTGACTGTAAAAGCTGTAAAGATCTGCCCGTCATAAACTTTTGTTTTATTATCAGCTGTTATTGTTAGTAAGGCGGGTGTAATGGTTAATGTGCCAGGAATAAAAGTAATACTGTAGTTAACTGACGTTAAACCTTGCGGCACAATGGTATAGTCACCTACATTAACTGCGGCAGGTGCCGTGCCTCCGTATAACAAAGAACCCTGCAGATCGCCGGGACCATCACCCCCCACAAATCCACTGTAGCTTACAGTAAATGCATTAAATGTTTGTGCATTATAAACTTTGGTTTTATCATCAGCTGTAACAGTAAGTGCAGCAGGTGTAATGGTTAATGTGCCGGGCACAAATGTAATTGTGTAGTTGCCGGAAGTTAGATTTCCGGGGATGATCTCATGATCACCCACATCTGTTGCAGTGGTTGCAGCACCTGAAAAAGCCAAAGTCCCCTGAAGCACGCTCTCATTCTCACCGGGAATAAATCCGTCATATACTACAGTAAAACCACTGAATACCTGTCCGTCATAAACCTTTTCTTCATCGTTGACAGTAATTGTGAGTGGTATCGGGGAAATATTGGCTGTTGCCTGGCCACTTGTTGTTATAAGCTGATAATTATTGGCATCAGTACCTCCGGAAATCTGAATACCGGAAAAATTGACTGTTTTTCCGGTTCCTGCTCCGGGGCTTTCAAAGGCAGCAGTGAATGAAAAGTTCAGTACATCACCACTAACCCGGTCATCGGTAAAAGAAGCACCAAGGGCATTGATAGTACCATCGTAAGGCTTGTTATTGGCTGTAAACCCTGAAAGATTCAAGGGCCTTGGAGTAACATCTGCTGATGTAGTCTGGTTATTGATTGTATAGTTTATGGCATCATCTCCAATTAAAACAATATTACTGAGAACAACAGATTTATCCTGACCGACATTTTTATTGCCAAAATTGGCAACTGCAACGGAAGTATCAATACTTACATCATCGCCGTTCTGAACTCCTACCAGGGTACCGAAATCCGAGATAGTTGCAATAGTGGTTCCATCGTAAACCTTATTTTCAGCCACCAGGCCTGAAATTGCCAGCAAAATTTTCTCTGATACGGTAAGTGTGCCGTTCACATAGCTGATGTTATAGTTTTCCAGAGCCACACCCTGGGCATTGGAAATATTGATCACATAAGTTCCAACTGCTGCACCTGCAGAAGCTCCATCAGATGTTAAGGTAACAGAGTTAACGTTATCAATACCATTACTAACCAGACCGGTTGCAGAAAATTCCGTACCATCAAATACAAGTTCAACCCCAATGGTCTTATTCAGATCATTGGCTGTAATGGTAAGATCTCGTGTAGTAATAGTAAGGGTTCCGTTTACATAGTTTATAGTATAATTGGGAGAAGTATATCCGGATGGGGTGATGGTAAAACTACCTACGTTGATTTCTCCTATAGCATCACCTGTAAACTGCAAGGTTCCTCCCAAATCACTTTCATCATCACCATCAATAAACCCAGTGAATGTTAGGGTAAAAGCAGTAAATGCATTTCCGTCGTAAACCTTACTCTTATCATCAGCTGTAACAGTAAGCGGTATAGATGTAATGTTCAATTCACCGCTCACATAACTTATATTGTAATTGTCAGAAGTATGGCCTTGCGGTTGTATTACATAGGTACCGGCATTTACTGCACTTACTGCAGTACCAGTGAAAGTAAGCGTTCCATCAAGATTACCGGCATTTTCACCAGATACAAAACCTGCATAGGAAACCGTAAAGGAAGTAAATACCTGACCGTCATATGCCTTCGACTTATTATCGGCCGTTATTGTCAAAGATGCAGGTGTAATACTCAAGGCGCTGCTTACATAACTGATATTATAGTTTTGTGAGGTAAAGCCGCCGGGAGTAATAACGTAATCGCCTGCATTTACTGCACCCACTGCAGACCCGGTAAATGATAGTGATCCCTGCAGATCAGATTCATTTTCGCCACCGGCAAACCCGCTGTAAGTAACAGTAAATGCTGTAAAAGCCTGACCATCATAAACTTTGAACTTTTCTTCTGCAGTTACTGTAAGAGCTGCTGCTGTAATATTCAAGGTTCCATTGTTAAATGTAATAGCGTAGTTACCTGATGTCAGTCCTCCTGGAATAATAGTGTATGTTCCTACATTCAATGCCGTTGGAGCCGTTCCACCAATTGAAAGTGTACCTCCCAGATCGCCCGGACCATCAGCACCTGCAAAACCGGAGTAAGAAACTGTAAAATCAGTAAATACTGTGGCATCGTAAACTTTGGACTTATTATCAGCCGTTATTGATAAAGAAGCCTGCGTTATGGTAAGGGTTCCGTTTACAAAAGTTATATCATAATTCGTTGAAGAATAGCCACCCGGTACTATGGAATAACTGCCCACATCAACAGCTGCTGCTGCATCTCCCCCAATGGTAAGTGATCCCTGAAGGTTTGATTCGGTATCTGACCCGGCAAAACCGGCAAATGATACAGTATAACCTGAGAAAACCTGTGCATTGTAGACTTTTGACTGGTCATCGGCTGTTATTGTTAATGGAGCAGGTGTAATGGTCAAAGTTCCTGAAACATAGTTGATGGTATAATTGGTTGCAGAATATCCTTCAGGAGTTATTGCATATGTACCTGCATTCACAGCAGTTACAGCTTCTCCCGAAAACTGCAGACTACCATCTAACACTGTTTCATTCTCACCGAAAACAAATCCGCTATAAACCACCGTAAAATCTGCAAACACCTGTTTATCATACACTTTAGACTTATTTTCGGCAGTTATAGTGAGGGTTTCCGGGGTGATAGTCAGTGAACCCTGCTGAAAATCAATAGAATAATTATCAGATGTGAGTCCGGATGGAATTATCGCATAAGAACCCACATTGATGGCATCAATAGCTGCTCCTGAAAACTGAAGTGTTCCTCCAAGATCATTTTCATCTTCTCCGCTAACAAAACCTGTATAGGTAACTGTAAAAGCAGAAAAGACCTGACCATCATAAACCTTGCTCTTATCATCTGCTTCAATCGCCAAGTTAGCCCGGCTGATAGTAAGTGTAGCAGATATGTAACCGATGTTGTAATTTGTTGAAGAAAGTCCTGCAGGCTGAATAGTATATGTTCCTGCATTAACAGATGATTCTGCCTCTCCGTAACTTAATGTTCCTGTAAGTACTGACTCGTTTTCTCCTGCCACAAACCCATCATAGGTAACAGAAAAACCGGTAAAAACATTCCCATCATATACTTTTGACTGATCCTGGGCTGTTACCTGCAGAGAAGCCTGATTAATGGTAGCTTGGGCTGTACCTGTGGTAACTGACAGAGTATAATTATTCTGATCAGCTCCTCCTGAAATTGTGATACCTGTAAAATTGACTGTTTTACCTGTTCCTGCATTGGGATCTGCAAATACGGCTGTAAAATCAAAATCCACTATATCTCCGATAATACGGTTATCGCTGAACGAAGCACCAATAACTGCTGTGGTGCCGTCATATACCTTATTACTTGCTGAGAAACCTGACAAAACAAGTTCGCGAGGGATTATGGTTGCATTAACCGTGAAGTTATTAATGATATATTTATCTGCATCGGCGCCGGTTAAAATCAGGTTGGAAATATTTACGGTTTTATTGTTAGCTGCATTTTTATCGGAAAACTGAGCCACAACAGCACCCTGGTCAATGGCCACATCATCACCATCATCAACGTTCTGAAGTGTTCCGAAATTTGTAATGGTGGCAATAGTGTTTCCATCATAGGTTTTATCAGCAACTGTAAGTCCGTCAATAGTAAGTTCAATCTTATCAGTAACGGTAAGAGTACCATTTTCATAACTAATGTTATAGTTATTAAGTCCGGTACCGACAGCATTGGAAATTAAAATAGGATAGGTACCAATGGCAGCACCCGCAGGTGAACCGGTACTTGATAGAGTAGCACTACTTACCTCATCAATACCGTTGTCGACAAGCCCGACTGCTGAAAACTCATTACCTGTAAAGGTAAAAACCAAACCTACAACCTTTATCTGGTCATCAGCTGTAATTGTAAGAGGCTTTGTTTGAATAGTAAGGGTTGCCTGTACCCTTTCACTTTCAATATTATTTCCATCCACACTCACTGCCCAACCCGTGTATGTACCGGCATTTGTCGCAGAAGGAGCAGATGTTACACTTCCACCGCTGGCAGCATCATACCATCGAACGGTAAATCCTGTGGGGACAGTTGCATTTAAAGTCTGCAGGTTACCATCGTATGTTACCGTCAAATCATCAACAACGGGAACCTGGGGTACAAAACCTGCAGTAAGATTAACACTTTCTGCAGGCATAGTAACATTGGCTGAGGCATTGGCCGGATTATCAACATGCTGCACATCACCTGTCCAGCCGGTAAAATCATAACCTGTATTGGCGGTTGCAGTGATGTTTACAACTTCATTCTCAGGATATAAACCTTCCCCGGAAACCAAACCACCACTTAAGGGACTTGATGATAAATTAAGGCTATATTTAGGAATATATGTAAATATATAAGGATTTCCCACACCTCCTATCAAAATACCACTTATGAAGTTTTCGGTCTGTTCAAGATCAACCACAATATCTTCATCTGCCAGATAAGCTTTAAATGTAACCACCTCTCCGGAAGTTACATTAGACCCTACAGTAAGAAATATTAATCCATCTATGGGTGATTCAACTCCCCTGCACTGATCCCCCACAAAAGCTGCAACAAGGTCATTTTCGTTTGATGAAAAAGTACCATCAGTGTATTGGAGTCTTGCAACCATATTCATATTATACTGTAAATTTGGTTCCGCTTCCCAGTCAGGGGCTGCAGAAAACCCAATATTATAAACCAATAGAAAAATGATCAAATAAATTGATTTCAAATAATTTTCAGTGTGGGATAATAACTTTTTCATGTCAAAGTATTTTTATATTTCAATAAATTCTTTAAGTGTTTCAAATCAATAATTTATAAATTATATTCAGGTACTTCCTATTTCACAATTACGATAGTACCGTTTTTATTTTTTGCGTTTCTGTTACCTGATACAATTATTTTATAATAATATACTCCCGGATGTAAGCTACCTTCATTAGACTGCTGTTGTAAAACTATTTTACCACTTAAAGTACAAATGGTTATTTCGGCATTTTTAAGCAACCCTGATGAAATGGTGAAATTACCATTGGTAGGATTGGGATATGGATCTCCAATAAATACATCCTGATTGTATAATTCATCTGCGCCCAAAGGTTCTGTCATATTGAAAATAAACGGATTATCAACCCTACCTGTGTGTTTGAGAGATTCAAAAGTCATTGTTTCTTCTAAAAGAATGTACTGTTGCATTTCGTCACTCCATACTTTGAAAGTAATGAGTTCACCTTCGTTACTATTGGATGCAACACTAAGGAATAATAAACCATTATATTCAGACATCGGACTAGCGACACCCCGTTTCTGATCACCGGAATATGCATAAACTCTGTCATTTTCATTCAATGAAACCATACCATTAATATTTTTAAGTTGACCAATAATTGTCATGGTATTTCTCATGTTTAGTTCCAGAGATTCTGTACTCTCAATTGTTATGTTATCCTTGGAATCACCGGTTTTTACAGGATTATCAGGATACTGGAAAACGCTGGAGTTGGTCAGTGCAAAGGTATATCTGTTACCGGGGCACAATTGTGTTAATGTACCAAGCCACTGACCATCAAAGTAAGTTGAAAATCTGCTTTGACCTATAAAACGATCATTGTTTACAGGCGCAGGTGTGATATTCGCCAAAGCTTCATTTATGGGAAGACAATTCTGCGGAGTAAAGCCTAACCAGGTAAAACCGGCACCCAGGTTAATTTCAACTGATGGTACAGGAGCTCCTGAAACTTCCAGTTGTTGTGCAGAGCACAATTCCATAACGTATCCACGTGTAACATCAATAGTTGTAAGCGTTCCAAACCATTGAGTGCCAAAATATGTAGAGAAATTGGTTTGACCTATAATACGATCATTATCACAAGGACTTAAATCTGTCAGCAAGCTATTAACTGTCAAATCACCGGGATCAACATTAATACTGAACCAGGTAAAGCCCTCTCCAAGATTTATCGTCAAAGTTTCCGGAGCATTTGGATCTTCTTCAACAGTAAAGATTCCATCAACATAAGTAATATTATAATTGCTCAATCCTGTGCCTGCTGCATCGGATATAACTATGGGATAGGTTCCGGGCAAGGCATT
>CAYXIT010000101.1:0-10337 GCA_964465275.1 uncultured Bacteroidales bacterium
AGGGATATCGAGTGGTGAACTGATCATGTCAAATCTGAAAAAAACTCCTAATATTTCAGCAAATCTCCTTATCAGAGATTTCTCTTTTAATAAAGATCATCTTGGTGATCTTTCGCTGGAGAGTATTTGGGATGCCTCAGCCAAAGCATTTAAAATTGACGCTGAGATAATTTACTACGGTAACGTTGGTTTTAACAAACCCATCATCGCAAGAGGATGGTTTTATCCTGAAAGAGAAGATGATAATTTTGATCTTGATATACAACTGGAAAATCTTCGTATGTCAATTTTCAGCAGGTATCTTGATGGATTTACTTCAAACTTCAGAGGACTTGCATCGGGTAAGGTACGATTGGAGGGTCCCTTATCATCTCCTGAATTAAAAGGCAAAGCCCGGCTTGTGCGTACAGGCTTTCGTGTAGACTTTACAAACACAGCATATTCTTTTGCTCATGAAATAGAAATAGGAAAGGATTTCCTCAGTTTTGATAATC
Source organism: uncultured Bacteroidales bacterium (assembly GCA_964465275.1). Taxonomy (GTDB): domain Bacteria; phylum Bacteroidota; class Bacteroidia; order Bacteroidales; family UBA7960; genus SKVR01. The sequence continues at coordinate 495 of CAYXIT010000101.1, forward strand.
TTACCTTGAATGATACACTTGGAAATTCGGCTATTGTGAGTGGTATAATCCGTCATAATAACTTTTTGAATTTCAGTGTTGATATTTCTTTTCTTATGGATAGAATCGCAGTGTTAAATACGTTACCACATCATAATGAACTTTTTTATGGAAAAGCATTCGCCAGTGGCTTGTTCAGGGTACATGGGCCGGTTACCGATATTAAAATGGATATTGCAGCGCAGGCGAACAGGGGTACCCAGTTTTTTCTGCCCCTTGATTCCCGGGGTGAAGTTTCTGAATCCAATTTTATAACTTTTGTTCCACCTGATCAGCCATTAAATGATGATTCTCCGGTTAATGCTCCTCAAATTGCCGGTATAACCCTGAATTTTGATCTCGAAGTAACACCCGACTCTGAAATACAGATAATCTTTGATTCTCAGATCGGTGATATCTTGAGGGGTAGGGGGTTTGGTGATCTGAAATTTGAAATTAATAACCTGGGTGCTTTTAACATGTATGGCGATTATACTATACAGGAAGGTGATTATTTATTTACACTTCAGAACTTAATTAATAAAAGGTTTCGCATGCAGCAGGGGGGTACTATAAGATGGTCGGGTGATCCCTATGATGCTGATATTGATATTCAGGCAATTTACCGTTTACGAACTTCTTTGATTGATCTTGCCAGAAACCTTAACGATACAAGTGATATGTATCGCCGCAGGGTTCCGGTAGAGACTGTTCTTCACCTGCAAGACAAACTTTTTAATCCCAGCATATCCTTCGAAATACAACTCCCGGGAGGTGATGAATCAACCCGTGAAATGATAGAACGGATTATAACAACTGAGCAGGAGATGAACCGTCAGGTATTCTCCCTTTTGATACTGAATCGCTTTGTGCCTCCTGAAGATGGTTTAAATACTGCATTGGGTTATGGCATGGGATCCACATCATCTGAGTTGCTTTCAAACCAGTTGAGTAACTGGCTGTCGCAAATCAGTTCTGACTTTGATATTGGGGTTAACTATCGCCCAGGTGATGAGATCACCAATCAGGAAATAGAAGTAGCTCTTTCAACACAGCTTTTCGATGACAGGGTTATTATTGATGGCAATGTGGGTGTAAGGGGTGACCTTAAGGGTAATAACACTGTTAGTTCCGACGAAAGAACCAGTAATATTATTGGCGATGTGAATGTGGAAGTAAAAATTACTCCTGAAGGAAGATTTCGTGTTAAGGCGTTCAATCGCTCCAATACTTTTGATGTCCTTAATAGCAATTTCCCGTATACACAGGGAGTAGGTATTTTTTACAGGCGCGAATTCGACAGTTTGTATGAGATCTTCCGGAAACGAAACCGCACCGAACTGGAGCTTCCTGAGTTTGAAGAACCCGATTACCCCGAGATTGAAGCATTAAGTCCTGATATCTCTGATGAGGATTAATTCCATGTAAAATTATACCTTAAACCTTCCTTTAACTTTCCTAAGTCGTTCACGGATGGTTTTATTGTTGGCTTTTTTTTGTGCCGAATGAATATCACCCAAAAGAAATCCATAAGCTTCCATGCCTTCTACCTCATCAAAAATTACTTTGAGAATTGCCATTCCGGGAATAAAAAGAATCATTCCGGCCAGCCCCCAGATAAAGTTACCCACAAATAATGCAATGATTGTCATTAATGGGTTCATAGATACTTTACCTCCTACAATTTTAGGTGTAAAAAGATTACTTTCAAACAACTGAATAACATAAAATGCCATAAAAACACCAACAGGATACCATAACGAATCTTTAGTGAGAAAAGCAAAAAGTATTGGAAGTGTTGCTCCGATAAACGGACCCAGGAAAGGAATTACATTCAGGATTGCTGCAAATCCGGCAAAGAGAAATGCATGTTTAATGCCCAGGCTAAGCAATGCCGCACTGTTTAAGACCATTAAAATACATATTACCAGAAACATCCCCGTTATATAATTCTGAACAACCAGCTTAACTTTAGAAATAACATTTCTTACTTTCAGCTTATGTTTCTCTTCAAAAGAAAGTAAGATAAAGTCGATCAGAAATCTCCTGAAGTAAAGGAAAAGAAATATGTAAATGGGCATAATGAAAACCATTGTAAGCGTTCCGGCGGTGGCAATTACTCCCTGTGTAAGGCCGGCAGCATTTTCATACAGATACTGAAAAACTGCGTTTTGAACGTTTTCTGCAGAAACAGGCACAACGCCATCAAGGTTTGTTTCAATATATTCATTTAGTATGTTCAGGTAGTAGGTTACCCTGGCTTCGAGCAGTGCCAGGTCTCCGCTGAATCTTAAGATCTGATTATAGAAAAAGTATATCAGGGCACTAAGCAAGGCAATCAGTGAAATAACACTAATACCCACAGCAAGTACTTTGGGGAGTTTTAATTTTTCTAACCATGCGGTAAAAGGACTGATCAGGATTGCAAGCAAACCTGAAATGAGAAGAGGAACCAGTATAGATTTTGCCTCGCGCATAATAACAACAATAAGAACCAGGGTAAGCAGCAAAATAGCGAGGCGGAAATAAAACGGGAATTTTATTTTCATATTACATTACTTATTGATTTAGACATTGTTGATTAACGGTTAAAACATAATTTTTTATGATATTGAGCTGAAGAGCAGTTTCCTGGCCTTCAAAACCTGTTATATCGTCATAACTCACCAATTGTTGAAAATATTTATAGTAAACTGATGATACCGGTTTGTATGACCAGTGCCATTTTTCTTCTTCATAACCTGATTGACGGTCTTCATTTTTGGGGGTATAAGGTTGACAAAATCCAAACTTATGAGCATGTTCAATCAGCCATTCATATTCCTGCATGCCACGACCTGATGCAAAGTAGTTGTTGTTTAAACTATTTAGGTCGATGTCGGTGCCCCAGTGGTGACGTGATGTTCCGGGCATAGCACTAAACTTCAGAATCTCCATTGCACGTTCTTCAGCATCGATGATATCTGTTGCAATGATGTTCCCACTCAAAAGCTGCCGGCCGGTCCATTTGTTATCCCATATTCGTTTCTGATGATCAAAATCACGGAAAGCAGAAACAATGATCAGTTCAACTCCATCTTTTCCGGCGGCCTCATGCATCTTAAGAAAAGCATTATAAGCTTTTTTATGCATGTACATACCTTCTCTGTTGGCATATTTACTATCAATTCGTGACAGCAATGAGTCCTTTTGTGATTTACTCAGTTTTCCAAGTAAAATATTTTTATCTGGTTGGGGTATTTCCGGCATAGTTTCTTCATTTTGAGTTGTTAAATTATCCTTGTTTGCCTGATGGTTTATATCAGATGAAAAATTACGCTGGTCAGAGATCAGGTTTCTGTAGTTTAACCTGCAAGTGCGGGAACCTAACAGCAGCAAAGCAAGGATAATAACAATTATGATCAGTGCTTTCTGTTTCGTATTTTCGTTTTTATTCTTTCCCATCTAAGAAAAACTTTAGGATTAATCTATCCTCCTGATTGTACAGCCAATGTCTGGTGTAACCTAAACCAAATTCAAAATTAAGGTTTTCAACTGACAAATGTCTTTGGGTTGATAAACAAAAATGTAATTTTGTTATTATTAGGAAAAAAGGGAAACTATTTGTCTTATATAGTAATTTGTTATGAAACGAGCATGTTTGATCAAACACAACCGGGCTTGCGAGCTCAACGAAGTTAAACACGATAGGAAAAAAATAGTCAATATGCAAGTTCCATCATTCCTTAAACATCAAATTTTATTATGATGAAAAAAATATTAAAAGCTTACGAGAACATCGATTTTCTAAAATCGCCACAGGCACGTATTTTACGTATTATGTCGGAGTTTGTAGAACCTCAGGCCCGGTTTAAGAAAAATGAGATCAAAGATACTGTTGTATTTTTCGGCTCAGCGCGTTTACCATCTCGTGAAAACGCTGAAAAACAGCTTACTGAGTTAAAATCAAAAAAAGAGAAAGATACTGCAGCCGTAAAAAGAGCTGAACAAAATCTCAAAAATTCTCGCTATTATGAAGATGCCGTTGAGCTTTCCAAAAGAGTTACGCAATGGTCTATTAAAAATTATTACAATAATGGGCGTCGTTATGTGGTATGCACAGGTGGTGGCCCCGGAATTATGGAAGCAGCCAACAAAGGTGCGTATCTGGCCGGTGGAAAGTCGGTAGGACTGAACATAAGTCTGCCTTTTGAGCAGTTTGCAAATCCCTACCTGGAAGATGAACTGAATTTTGAGTTCCACTACTTCTTTATGCGGAAATTCTGGTTTGCATATCCTGCCAAAGCTATCGTGATATTCCCGGGTGGTTTTGGTACATTGGATGAACTAGCTGAAATTCTTACCCTGGTACAAACCGGCAAGATAAAAAAAGATATGAAGATCCTGATTTATGACAGCATATACTGGAATGATATCATCAATTTTAAGAAGATTGCCGAAAACGGTATGATAAGTGAAGAAGATTTGAATCTATTCAAGATCTGCGATACGGTTGATGAAATGGAGAAAGAATTGCTCGCTCACTTCGAAAAAATGAAGGATCAGGACAAACTCATGTAAGCATTTTTAGAACGGGTATCCTATAGCTAGATTTAACAGAAGGTTATCGCGCCGCCAGCTTTTGTCTGAAAAATCTAATTTTTGGAAGTAACCGGAAGAATCATCATAAGGCACTGCAAGAGGGAATGCCAGATCAAGACGTAGAATAAAGAATGTAAAATCGAATCGCAGTCCAAAGCCGGTTCCCAGGGCCATCTGGCTAAGAAATCCGGAATATTCAAACTTGCCTCCAGGGGTTCTTTCACGCTCTTGCAGGTTCCAGACGTTACCTGCATCAGCAAATACTGCACCTTTTATAACATTTGTCATACTGAAGCGGTATTCCAGGTTGAGCTCCAGTTTTATATCACCTGACTGGTAGATGTTGAAAGATGTTTGCAATGTATCTGGCGATTGGTAGGTTCCAGGGCCCAAAGAACGGGGATGAAAAGCTCTTATGCTGTTACTGCCCCCGGTTGTAAATAGTTTCACATAAGGCAATGTGGAAGAGTTTCCGTATGGAACACCAATACCGGCCGCCAGCCGGGTTACCAGCTTTTGATTTTGACCCATATCAAGATAATATCTTAAGTCAAAATCATTTCGTGCGTATTGTGAGAAACTTTGATTGAAAATCTCATATCCGCCATCTTCCTGTTCCTCTCCCAGGTTTAATCCATTGATAACCAGATAAGCAATATTTCCCGATAAATCGATATTATATTCGATATACCATCCATGTTTTTTTCTCTCACGTAACCGGGAATTGTAATAATAAGTAAACTCTGATCCCAGTAAAAACTGTTCAAATAATCCACGTCGTAAAAGCTGTTCTTCAAGGAATATTTGTTGATACTCATCAGAAACCGATCCCAGTGAAAAAACATTGAATACCAAGGGGTCAAAACGATATTGTGAGGTAACAGACTGATTCCACAGGTAACCAAAATTGCTTCTTATCGATGAAATACTGAATGCATCAGTTCTGTTCCGAAAATCGAATGTTAGTCCAATGCGGGTTTTGGGAATAAATCGGGGTGATAAAGTACTGATGCCAAAAGGAACAACAAACCTTGGAATGATCAATTCTGCAGTTGCTCCGGCTTCCCATGAGTTGGCACTTCTTTCCCTTTGACCGATATAAGTTTCGTAGGCTCCATCGAGATTCAGGGTGAAGTTTTCTGCTCCGCCAAGGAAATTTCTGTTATTGAAAGATAAAGATAAAGCCGGGCCGGCAAAATTTGTGGATTTCGTTACACCTCTAATCTCTGCACTAATACTCTTTTTATCCAGGGGTGTCAACTGTACCTTCAGATCAAGATATGGTTTTTCTTTTTCCCCGACTTCCGAGAAACGAAGATTTACAAATTTAAAAACTCCCAGACCCATAAGGTGATTCAGGGTAAGGTCATGGTCGTTACTATTGTAAAGTTTATCTTTCTCAAAAAAAACTGCCTGATTAAGTGTTGATGGTTTAAATTCTCCATTGTTATTTGAAAGATAAATTCCATTTTCAAGGTAAATGGAGTCATTTGCATCGTGTTCACCAGCCAGTGAAAAGTCAGCGTTGATGTATATATTTCTTAAGTAAAATCTTTTTATAGCATTGTCAGGGATATTGGTTTTAAGGGCAAGTGAAAGGCTTACTTCTCTTTCTCCACTGGTAGTATCTGCCCTGAAAATCAGAAAATCAGGATGGAAATAAAAGTATCCCATTTCTTTCAGGTTTGTAGTTATTCGTTCACGCTCTTCCCGTAAAATGCTGAGCCGGTAATCTCTGCCGGGCTTTATAAGGCTTTTATCAAGAGACTCATTGATATGTATTGCTATATCAGTTTCTGAATCAATTGGTAAAAGTTCAGCAATGGTAAAAGCAGGGTTAAGAGCAACAGTAAATTCTAAACCGGCCTTTTTTTCGCTCTCCCTTATTTTGTGATCAATCTGCGCATCGAAAAACCCCATGTTAAACAAGCGATTCTCTATTAACCGAATTGATCGGTCTACCTTGAAATCTTCAAACAGAACCGGAGGCCTTCCAATGGTATTTCTCATATAACGTGTAAGGGCATTCCCGGGATCTTCACCGGCAACGTTGTAAAACCACAGCCTTGGTCTCCAGAATAAGAACTTTTCGTTGGGCTTTGGACGGATTACTCTTTCTATTTCAGAAACTAGTTCCCCTTTATTGGTTATTTTTTCTTCCGATTCTATTTTTATATTACTTCCCGTATATAATTGCTGGTTTTCATCAAGATATTTCAGGTTAGAGCAAGATGTGAATAACAATAACATGGCAATTATTGATAAATAATTACCCGAAAAAGATAGTATTATGTGTTTTTTTAAGATCATTTTTTAAGAATATCATCATCATCTTCGGGTTCTTTAACAGTAGTTTCTTCTTCTTTTTTGAAGAGATCCCGAAACTGGTTATAACTTCTCGAAAACATTAGTGCTATACCTGTATCAATTACCTGGTCATCAAAAATATCGCCATAATTCTTTTTTCTGAAAGCTCTGAGAATAAGATTTCCTGCTGGTGTAAGCAGATATTCGATATTAAAGTCGCCTGCAATTTCATTAGCTTCCCTGCGCTTTGTTTCATCTTCCAGTTCAATATTTCCACCAACTGTAATTTTTACTCTTTCATCAAAAAAGTCGCGTGAAACTTCCATCTGCAGTTCAGTTCTACCTTCTGCTTCACCATTAGTGAAATCTACAAATGATTCCACTTCAAAATTGATATCTACGCCACGAATATACCTGTCGGAAAACCTGTTTAGTTGCTGCGAGAGTATTTGACTTGCTGATGATCTTACTGTGGCAGAAATACCACCGCCTCCACCACCGCCTGTAATAGACGCAAAAGGACTTTCCTGCACAAAATTTCCCAGGATTAAAAGAGCAAAAACCTGTTTATTGAGCTCCGATTCATTCTGGTTGATCTGGTTAATTCTTGCCATGATTGATCCATCCATTGCATTCTCGTGTTCGGGTGGAAGATCAAGCTCAAAACTGATCTCAGGTTCCATTAGTTTACCTTTCATTTTCAGATATACCAGGAAGGGGTATTGCTGTCTCAGTGCAACAGATTGATCCTGACCGGCAGTTGTTTGGTTGGCCATAAGTTCACGGGCGCTGGTGCGTTGTGTATATATTGCTGTAATGTCAACATCGGCATCCAGCGGATCACCGGTCCATACAATATTACTGCCACTTTGAATTCTGAAATTTCTGCGGATTACATCATAAAAAGTAAGCAGGTATTCCCCGTCGGTAATATCGTATCTTCCGGAAAGAGAAATTCTTCCACCGGGATCAATACCAAAACTTAAAACTCCACCTCCTTTAACTTCAATAAAATCACCTGCATATTCATCAATTATTATTTTTACATCTGTTTGCGGGTCTATTTCCACATTCACACTCACATCCAGAATTTCGAATGAAGAGCGCAATTCATCAGGTGGAGCAGTTTCTCTGGCTAATTGATAAAACAGGGTGTCTCTGAATTGAATGAATTCAACCACTCCTTCGTCACCAATGGTTTCAGGCATTGTTTGGGGTAATGTAAATGTGAAATTGGATCCTTCATTCAGTTTAAGCCTGCCTTCCACTACCGGTTTAACCTGGCTTCCACCTATATGCAGATCAGTATCCATGAGTATCCGGCCTTGATAAAGTTCATTCTGACCGGGTTTGACATTCATAAGTAAAAAATTCCTTGAACTCAAATCAAGATTGAAAACCAGTTCATCAAAATCTGCATAGTTTACAGTTCCGTTCAGATTTGCACGGCGGCCGGTTGAATCTTCCAATGCCATATTCTGAAGTCTGATATTTTGCCTGTCAAAAATGATCTTCTCACTTCTTAGAAAATAACCTGCATTGAGGGCCGGAACTCTGAAAGATGTTTCATTGATGTTAAGCTCACCTGAAATAACGGGTGATTCAGTTGTGCCTGTTACCTTCATCTTTCCTGCAAGGTATCCTTCCAGATGGGTAAGGTTGCCTGCAGTAAAACCTTCAAAACTAGGCAAATCAAGTCTTTCAAGATCAACATCCATGTTAATTTCCGGGGCTTCACCCACTGTATAATTTCCTGTGATCAATAAACTGGTAACTTCGCTTTGTATTGATGCAAAAAGGTCGAAACGATCTTCAACCGGATTTTCTGCTTTCAGTATAATATCCCCGATTTTATCTCCTTCAAAAGTGAAATCGCTCACCGACAGGTCTGCCACAAAAACAGGGTTTTCAAAAATATTTATTAAACTTAATTCTCCGTTAAATATACCACCCATCGGGGGAATCTGATCTCCGGCAAAATCGGTAAGACGTCCTATGTCAATCTGACTGAACTTCATATCAATAATAGGATGTCCGGCATCATGTTCACGACTTTGAGCAATCAATGCCCGCTCCTGATTTTCTATGCTGAAATTTTCGATTTGCAGATATTCAGGACCAAATACGATCATGTTACCGCGTGGGATACTCCAGTTTTCACCGTTGAGCAGAAGTCCTTTCTCTTCAAAATGCAGCCCGAATAATGTATCTATTCTTTCGAGGGTACCTGCAAATGCATAGAAGGGTTTATTATCAGGATCTTTTATTCCCAGGTTAAAGTTCAGGATTTCGTTTTGAAATTTACCGGTGAATTCAAATTGATTTAAGGTAATATCACTCACTGTTACAGAGCTGAGTTCTATTTCGAAATCAAGTGATGCTTCATCTGATACAATGCTGAGTAATAAATCATCAGCATTAATACCTGTATATCTTACATGGGGAAGTGATACTTCCACCATAATATCCCGTATCCGGCTATCATACCCGGTAACAATTTTCAAGGTGTCAAATGATTCAAGATCAGGCAAAAGCACTGTACTGAAAAAATCATTGGGCATTACATCAAGGTACATTTCAAATTGTTGATGCAAAAGCGTGTCTTCTTCCGAAACTTCAAAAAACGGCAGATCGTAGTAATGTGAGAAATGGGCTGAAATGATTTCTGGAATTTCTGCCGGTGATATATTGCCTGCATAACCGGCTTTTACAAGTGAAGATGTAATGTCAATGTTGTAATCTTCTTGATTTGATCTGGAATGTATTCTGAAATCGGGCACATTGTAGACTTCTCCTTCCAGCGCCACATTGGTGCCTGAGATAGTCAGCCAGCCATTGAAAAAATCATCCATATCAAAAATAAGATCTGTTTCCACAGATGTTTGAACCAATAGGTCATCTTCCAGAAAACCGAGTTCCTGAAGACGGGCATACTCA
>CAYXIT010000101.1:10347-11806 GCA_964465275.1 uncultured Bacteroidales bacterium
TTGGTCAATTTAATATTTAAGACTGTTTGGTCAATTATAAAGGACATGCATAAAATTTATTATAAATACTTATAATTTTTTTATGAGTTCTCTGTAATTTCTGTTCGTATCCTTAATTTCATCGATGTAAAATGCACTGGCATAATTTGCTGAAACATTTGCCAAAGAATCCTTTAGTCCGAATTCTACAGCGATTTCATTGTATTGATGACCTGCATAGATCTGATTAATACGCAGTTCTGCAAGAATTTCCATGGTTTTCACTTCAAGCCCCTGACCTTTAAAATCCAGTTCCAAAGCAATGGGTTCAGTAAGGGTTTCGCTTTGTCTGAGAAGTTTTCCGAAATCAAAACTTTTGGTGAAAAATCTGCCGTCAAAAAGAGCTTTTTGTTCTTCTGTGTCCTTTAACTCTCCTCTGAAAGCAAAATCTCCCAGATCTGTCCTGATGGAGAGCTGTGTTCGAAAGTCTTCTATTGAACCTTGACTGCGGTTATCAGCATAAATGTATTCTGGCAGTTCAATTCCTTCCGGTACAAGGGTATCGGGAAGATTAGCCAGAAAACGTTTCGGGGCTGCAAAAAACCTGAATAAAACTGCATCAAGGTAAATGTTTTCAGGATCAGAGATGTTGCGAATTCTCCCATCAAGATAAGTTGTGAAGAAATCCGGCCCCGTTACCCATAAACTGTCAATCTTTAAGTCATTAAATGTTCCTTTTACACTGCCTCCCAGTCTTGCCCCCTTATTCCCCGGCCAGTTGAAGTAAAATTCATTCATAACAGGCAACAGATATGCCAGATCGTTCTTCAGGTGACTGGGTTCGAATTCTAAATCAAGGGTATAATCGGGCAACATTTCTGAAGAAATATCCAGGAAACTTCCCGGGCTGGTGAGATGAAGAGCCAGTAAACTTTCTCCGGTTTCCAGCCGGAAATTTTTTATGGATGAACTTCCTGCCAGATCAATATTTGCCTGGAGGTTCTTCAAACGGAACTGGTCTGAAAAACCGGCACTCAATCGCAACAAGTCCATTTTTAATCTTTCCGGGTTAACAATGATGTTACGGGCCCGAAACTCCAGATCGGACAATGCTATATTTTGCGGGTCAAATTCATTCTTATTTTTGATCCCTGATCCTTCAAGCATGCTGAAAGCTGACTCTCTGATGCTGATCTCATCCAGGTTAATATACCAGTCCATGACGTCAGCAAAACGAAAAGAAAATTCATCATTGACCTGCTGTTCATTTACTATCGTTGATGTATCTGTTTGTTCAGATCGGGGAAAGATAAAGTCAGCAATCAGCTTTTCTGCAAAAATACTTTTCAGGTTAATACTATATTTATGCAGTTGAATGTTTTCAGGCAGCACATTGAGCTGGCCGGCCCTGATATCCATATAGGTACCATCGTAGCTGCGGAAAGAAAATCCAGGATCAGAAAGCTGTATCGAAGTTGCA
>CAYXIT010000102.1:0-11737 GCA_964465275.1 uncultured Bacteroidales bacterium
ATCTGATTTGTTATCTTTCTGCACATCCATGGGAAATAAATTTATTGCAAACCTACGTATTTTTTTATCTATTGATGAAATTATAACTCTCAAAAATTCGCATTGTTTTATTGTTTTTTAAAAAACATTTTAAGGCCGTACCCGAAATAATAGATAATTTTGCATTTGAATACTATTATGTTATACCACAAGATATACCCCAACAAAAAATCCGACGACTGGGTGGTTTTCATTCACGGTGCAGGAGGAAGTTCAGTTGTATGGTTCAAACAAATACAATCATACGCCCGTCACTTTAACCTTATGCTTATCGACCTGCATGGTCACGGAAAATCTGCTAAAGGCGAAAAAGCTTTCGGTACCCGTTACTCTTTCGAAAATATTGCCATGGATATTGTAAGGATTCTGGATTTCCGGAATATATCCAAAGCCCATTTTGTAGGAGTATCCATGGGAACCATCATTGTCCGTAAACTGGCCGAAATAAAAAAGGAATACGTTCAATCTATGATTCTTGTGGGGGCCATTACCAAGCTTAACATGAAATCGCGATTCCTGGTCCGGATGGGTCAGATGTTTCATAAAGTGATCCCTTACATGTGGCTTTACAAGGTTTTTGCATTTATAATTATGCCAATGGACCATCATGAAGAGTCGCGAAGTGTTTTTATAAGAGAGGCCCGGAAACTGGCCCGGCACGAATTTATCAGATGGTTTAAGCTTACCAACAGACTTACCGCCAAGTTAAAAAGAATGGAGGCCGAAGACCCTGGAGTACCCACACTTTATGTCATGGGCGAACAGGACTATATTTTACTTGAACCGGTAAAAGAGCTGGTGAAAAAATACAAAAACCGTTCACTGGCTGTAATAGAAAAATGTGGCCATGTGGTCAATATTGAAAGAGCAGAGCTGTTCAATGAACTGTCAATCAATTTTATACAACAAATAAATAAGCCGGCTCTTGTGTCAGGTAAATGATTTTTGTCTTTTTCTTACCTTAAATTTCATTTTCTACAATAAACGCGTAAAAACCCTGTTGGAAATTATATAGCTTATCCTTTTTTTTGCACTTTATAATTTTCAAAACAATCAATTACCATGAAGAATTTCAGAGAATTATGGTTTTTCAGCCTGTTTATAGCATTGTATTTTTTAAATACCGGGTTTTTAAACGCACAATCCCAGCCTGAAGTATTAAATGAAGGAACCCTTCAGGAACAATACGAATATTTGAATGAACGCACGAATATTTATAATAACTACCGTGCCATCAGGGAAGATATGTTCCAGAAAGTCAGACGAAATTCTCTGGATTCACTTAATCAGGCTTATAATGAAATACAAAACCAGATCCGGTTAAAAGAACAGGCCATTGAAGAAAAAGAAGCAATAGCTGTTGCCCTGGCAGAAACAGAAGTGGAGAGAGACCAGGCAATCCGCGACAGAGACAGCCTGTTTTTATTTGGTATTCCCCTGAGTAAGACCTTCTATAATGTTCTTTTATGGAGTATTATAATCGTACTTGCAGTTTTGACAATTATTGTGTTTTTGATGTTTTTCCGGTCAAACCGCATTACCCGGGAAAAAACCAAAGATCTGAAAGAATTGCAGGATGAATTTGATGAATACCGCAAAAACTCACGTGAACGATTCGAGCAACAATCCATTGATCACTTCAACGAATTAAAAAGACTAAAAGGGATCTGAGTTTTTGCAAAATGCAATAAAAACAAGGACTTACTACTATCTGTTACCAATCGGGCATCTCAACATCCTCTACAAGTAAAATCCTTTGATCTGCTGATGTTGTTTCAGGAGGCATAATATAAAGATTACGACTGGATCCTGCCAGGTTTCGTGTATTATAAAACACAATCTGATTATCATTATTGGTAAAGCGCGGCGCAAGATCATTGGTGCCGGCTGGCTTGTGTTGCGAAAGATCGGTAATTTCTCCGTTTTCACGGGTATATTGGAATATGCGTGCATCTAACTGGCGGCCGTCACTTGATTGGAAACCCGAAACATCGTATGTATACAATATTTGCTGTCCGTCAGACGAGAAACCCGGGTTCTCCAGTGCTCCCTGCAAACCCGATACAATTTCTTCCATGCCTGAACCATTTATATTCATAAGCACAATACGTGCATCGTAACGGTTAACACCCACAGTAAGAGCGACAATTTTGTCATTTTCAGGGCTCCAGTCCACTTCCCTGAAGTGCCTTTCAGGATTAATTGCCGTAATGATCAATAACCCTGAACCATCTCTGTTGATGCGATAAAGGCGGTTATAAGATGAGAAAACCAGTCTTTCTCCATCGGGTAACCATGAAAAACCTACACCTTTGTTATAATATCCACCGGTAGGAATATTTGTAAGCTTAATGATATTTTCACCATTAATATCCATGGTATACAATTGAGGATTTATATCCCTGGTGGAAAGAAATCCTACATAATCATTTTGCTGATTCAACAATGGGCGCCAGCTATGGTAATTATTGTGTGTTATCTGGTTGTGCGACGAACCATTAATATCTGTTACAAAGATCTGTGAGATTCCGTCAACACGCTTTGCATACATAACCGGATTTTCCGGAAATGCCAGCGTGGAAAAATCATGTAAATTGCTGATGACAGTTTCATTATTGGTTTGTGCAGTTACCCGCCATTGATATGCCGTACCAAAGTGAAGCCCTGTAACAACAGCAAATGTATCGGTCAGGTTTTCAAGCCGGCGGTAAGCCTGCTGAGAACCCGATTCAAAAACTTCGAGGGTATAGGTAACGGATGTGGGATAATATCCCAATCCCCAGTGAAAAACAGGGTTCAATAAAACTTCTTCCTGGTTTTGAGTTGGCACAATACTGTCGGTAAATTCAAATTTATTGTCCCCTGTTCGAAGCAGATAAATAATTACTGTGGTTGTTTCATCCGGAGAAACCAGAACTTCCTGACTTTCGTTAATAAAACCCGGATGCGAAGCACTTACGGTATATTCTCCGGGATTGAGTTCCCCCTTTTCAAAATAACCCATGAAATCTGTTGTAAGGGTATCATTGGAAGGACTTATTATTACTTCTGCATCCACTACAGGGGATTGATCCCGTTCATCTATAACCCTGCCATTGATCATCCCCTTCAGCCTTGTACCCAGTTTATCCTCTGTACAATAGGTAAAGAAAAAAGTAATGAAGATCAATGTTATTATTCGAATGAGATTATTAGGTTTCACAGTTGATGAATTTGATATTCTTAAGTAATTCGTTTAAAAAATTATACGGTAAATTTTATCTTCTGTTACCGTTGTTTCCAAGGTAATACCTGAAACCCAGATCGATCGACCATATGCGGTCATTATACTTTCCGTAAGCCATCCCGTCAATGTCATCACTCAAAAATTGTTTATTGCTCACGGAAAGATGAATAGTACTGTTTCTGTTGAGCAACCATTCATAGCCCAGGGTAATATTCAGAAAAAACATAAGATTGGTATCGAAACTGAGTTCGCTTTCCAGTCCTGTTTCCTGTGTATGATACAAAACCCCTCCTCCTAAATCGGCAAAAGGGCTACCTGTTGAATTAAGGTTATTGATCCTGTATCTCAGATCAAGACCTGTATACACAAAATTTGCATAAAATAATTCTGTAGATTCTGCTTTACCGGCTCCCAGGTTCCATCCAAAAGACAACGGACGGTTTTGCAGGTAACCCACTGAGATTTCAAAACCAGGTAACAATACCGGGTATAAATAATCACCATCATATAATGTAATAGAAGCGTCTGTGCCCAACGATATCCGGCTTCTTTGCTCTCTTACACTTATGCGTTGCGACCGCCCCGGAGGTCTCTCAGCAGGTGTTCTGACGGTTTGGGTTTCAGTAGTCCGGCTTCTGTTGATGGTTGTTTGTTCAGAAGTATCACCTATCGCTGAAATCCTTGCAATTCCTGTTACCGGAAAGGGTTCCTGTTTCAGTTCGCGCTCTGTTACAATACCTTCAGGAGAAAAAAACAGGGTTAGATTGGGAATGGTTCTCATGGATATCCCAATTTCCTCAGGTTCAAAAATCTGGTAAGGAATGTTATCGCGTTGTACGATCAATACCCTTGAACTTTCCTGTGTTTCAGTGGCCAGAAAGAAATTATTACCCACCAGGGCATCCGCACTTTTATGCACATGAATCAGAAGATTACCGCCTTTGTATTCATAGTTGTTCTCAAAAGGTATAAACAATTTATTTGTTCCTGCCGGAAAATTCACATTTCCCTCGAATACTTTTTGTAAAGCCGATCCTTCTGTCCAGCCAAGCAATAAATTTTGCCGCTGTACCTCTCCTACCCATATTGTGATTTTGTTATTGTTGAGTGTAGTGTTGATAAGGGTTTCAAACTGAAGGCCGGTTAATTCTCCGCGCGTGACATTAATATCGCTTGCGGGATAAATGATTTGAGAAAGGCTGTACTTCCACATAAAACCAAAAGGTGCTTCGGATTGGGTATTATCACTTCCGATTTTTATTACGTATGGGTCAGAATTATCATCCTGAGATATCATGGATACGCCCAGATCGGAATACATATCGGAAGTTACCGGCACAGGTAACTGCCTGTCATTCTGGCTTTTCAGCAAACTGACAGTTATGAGACAGAGAAATAATGTAAGTAATGTTTTGATTACTCCTTGTTGTTGCATTTGCGAAATTTTCTAAAATGTGCTTTAAATGTAAAAGTAAGAAATAATTGAAATTCCGGCTAAAAAATCAGTTTAGCAAAATAAAACCCATAAAACACCATAATTATTATACAAAAATAATATTTTTTTGCTCAAAATAAGTTTTTTTATGATTTCCTTAACATCAGGAGTAATACAATATTATGGATTTTTATCTAAACTGATATCCCAAAAATAAAAAAGAGGCCGTCTCACATGATCCTTCCGGTCGTTTAGCAATTTGATAAACTCACTGTGCCAATTACCGAAACGGCTGCTGATTATCAGTAATATACCCGCTTCGACAGGCTCGGCGACCGGGGCTTTGGTGCCTGAGCTTGTCGAAGGCACAAGTTGGAAGGATCGCTTCGGCAGGCTCAGCGTCCAGCTTACATTTGGCTTCTGAGGCAACCTTCTGTTATTCTTTTTTTGAGAATTGAGCCGGTAACTTTACCAGTCGGGCGACTCAACGCCTTCTACCAGTTTACGCCTGTACTGGCTTTGTGTACTATCTGAGCGCATGATCCATAAATCGCGCCGTGCGTCCACCGTATTGTATGTGTTGACAAAAACAATATGTGCTCCGTTGGCGGTATATCGCGGATTCAGATCGTTTGTTCCTGGGGGCTTGCCATTTGACAATGACCGTGTTGATCCTGTTTCAATATTGTATTCAAATATTCGTGCATCCAATTGCCTGCCCACAGCCGATTGAAAATCTGATACATCATACGTGTAAAGGAACCTTTTCCCGTCGATGCTGAAAACCGGATTCTCTAATGCACCTACTTTGTCTCCAACTATAACTTCTTTCCCCGAACCATTGGTATTCATGAGTATTATTTCAGCATCGTAACGGTTAATTCCTATGGTTAAGGCAACGATTTTATTATTGGTAGGGCTCCAGTCTACTTCCCTGAAATGCCGTTCAGGATCTATAGCAGTTAAACTGCTTAACCCTGTACCGTCCCAGTTAACCACATACAATTTATTATAGGCCGAGAACACGAGCCTTTCTCCATCGGGCAGCCACGAAAATCCTACGCCTTTGTTATAATAGCCCCCTGTGGCAATATCTGTTATTTTGCGTACATCGGTTCCATCGGGTTTCATGGTGTACAATTGCGGACTAATGCTTTGGGTAGATAAAAATGCAATTCGTGTTTTCTGGGGGTTGGCCAAAGGCCTCCAGCTGTGAAAATTGTTGTGTGTTAACTGAATATGCATGTCGGCGAGTGTATCGGCCACAAATATTTGTGAAGCATCATCCACACGTTTGGCATACAATAAAAAATTCTCAGGAAAAGTATGGGTTGTAAAAGTGCGAATGTCGGTATATATGGTTCCTCTGCTGTTTTCTGCCGATAACTGCCATAAGTAAGTTGTACTGAATTTAAGTCCGGTTACGAGGGCAAAGGTATCAGTAAGGTTCTCCATTGTAATGGATTCAGGCTGTCCTGATTCGTACAACTTGAGGTTATAGGTAACCGAGTCGTTCCTGTTTTTCACCTGCCAGCTGAATACGGTGTTCACCGGTATATCGGTTTGCTCGTTTGCCGGGTAATAATTGTCGGTAAACTCCGGCAGATCAATATCGGTAATTCTTTGGGTGAGATTGATTATAAGCTGTGTTGTCAGGTTCATATTTACTTTTATGGCCGTACTTGACGTAAAATAATCCTTTTGTTTGGCAATTACATTGTAATCGCCCACCTGTACATCTTCCAGTTCAAAATTACCCATACTGTCGGTCAGCACAATATGTGTAGGCGGATTGGTAGACACTTCGGCATTTACAATGGGCGAAAGATCTTCTTCATCAAGCACCCTTCCCGCAATACTTCCTGTAGTATCCATTTCCAGCTTTTCTTCTGTGCAGGATCCCAGGAAAGAGAGAGTGATCAATAAAACAAAAAGCCTGATTGTTAGTAGTTGTTTCACAGCTAATGATTTTGGTGATTAAATTAATATTTTAATGTTCCTGGTGTTGTAATTCCGGCGATTTAACCACAATGGAGTCACCGCAATAGAATACATCACCTGAGTATATTTTCAAAACAATGGTATACGCATCATCATCAGCAATGTTGATGGAAACTTTTGAAAGCTCCACTTTGTCAAAAGGCTGTGCCTTAAATTTTCCCTTCTGCTTTGAAACCGATCGCCCCGATTGTCCTTCTTTAATGGCATGAAGGGTATAGCTGCCTTCAACCTTTTCATCAAGCAGGTTTTCAAAGACTCCTGTAAACACATTCACATCATTGTCAACACTCCTTTCAATCTGAGCTTTACAGGGCTTATCGCCCGCAAGCATTGCAGGTGAGGATGTAAGTCCGCCTGCAATAGCTAGAAACTTGATCATGAATGCAGTTGACATATATATAAATTTTGGCATATCCGAAAAATTTCAATTTTAAAATAAAGCCCGGGCTTTTTGCCTTTGCATGAAGCAATGCTCAGGCCCGGGCTTTTTATGAGCAGAAACCCTTTTTTAAGGATTTCCGAACGGAAAAGAGGCAATGCCATGTTCAATGACAATGCGCATGCCCTCCCCTTTTTGTTCAACTTTGTAGTTTGGGGCATTGCCCGAATTTTCAATTTGTATCAGTTCATGCCCCGAACCCCTTTGCACCACCTGAAGCTCCATGCCATCACCCACCAGTTCCTGGTAAATTTCATTGAAACTGCCGGTTTGCAGGATATGTATCAGGTTGTCTTCACCGCTTACTGTGCCCTGGTAGGTATTGGAATTTCCTTTCTGGTCAATTTCCATGGAATTTCTTTTACCTTCCTGAACCACCTCAGCGCTGTGGTTATGACCCCTCTGGGAAATCTCCAGGTAATTCTCGCTTTCGGCATGGGCCACACGTGCACGCAGTTGCTCCATCACCTCCTTATAGCTAAAGCCCAGTTCATGGACTGTAGTATTCTGGTTGGTCTGGAGCTGCTCACCATTGGTAGCCTGCACCTGTTGCAACAATATGCCATCCTGGTAATTACCCGAAGCATCCTCCTGCGCAAACGCGGAAAAACCCAGTAGCAGTAATGTTATGATAATGAATTGTTTTTTCATTTATCTTTTTGTTTAGGGTTCAGGAACCGGACCGCGGGGCAAAATACCCCGCAGACCGCACCTGAATGATTGTTAATGTGAAGAACGTTGTAAATGGTTTATCTGTCTTGCATATTTTTGCAAAACGTATTAACAATCGGGTGATTATGGGGTTTGCATTACATGAGCAGTGTTGCCGTTACCTGTTTGGATAATGGAAGCGTCATTTGCTCCACCACCCTGCCATAACAGAGCTTCATTATTGTCACCAAGCTGCTGGATCAACCCTACATCACCTTCTCCCTGATTGAGACCTATAATATTATTATTTCCGGTTTGATAGCTGTCAAGGTCAAGTGTAGCACCGTCAGACTGAATTGCGAAGCCATCCTCATCAAAAGCTAAACCAGCAACATTGGTAACACCTGCAAATTTGTTGCCGTCGCCATTTTGAGTAAATGCATTACCTTCTTCACCAACAATATTACCATCTCCAATTTGTTCAAGTTGGAAAAAATTATCTCTTCCGTTTTGCACTAAAAAGGCTTCATTATAATTGCCAATTTGGTTTTGAGTGGCCACATTATTTGTTAATCCTCTCTGATAAATATATGCTTTGTTTTCGTCACCGATTTGTAACTGAGTTGCTTGGCTTCGATTAGCAGCATAATTTTGTCCCTGATCAATTGCCGCCCAGTTATCATTACCATACTGGCCTTGTTCTGAAAGTTCTCCCTGTTCCTGGTAAGCATCTACATAAGAGAGTTGATCAATTTGAGCAATATTATTATCACCAACCTGAGTTTGAAATGCTTTTACAGCTCTACCAGTTTGATTAATGATGGCTGAATTTTCATTACCATCCTGGTATTGCTGAGCTTTGGTAAGATCAGGATAATTTCCTGTGTTGGTTTGATTGATAGCTCCGTTATTTTTCCATCCTATTTGGGTAATTGAAGCCTCTTTATTGTTACTTCCCAATTGAAGAATATTGGCGATATTTTCTTCGCCTGTTTGATCAATGCTACCTTCAGAGTTTCCTCCATCTTGGGTGATAGTAGCTTGATGATCTAATCCGGTTTGAGTAGTATACGCTTCATGATCATTTCCTGTTTGATTCGTTGTAGAAGTATTACCCTGGCTAAAAGCCATTCCCGCTGTAAAAGCGAGTATTCCGAATATTGCGATTATTTTTTTCATTATTCAAAAATTTATATTTTGTAAATGGTTTATTTATATGAAAATTAACTCAAACTATAAAAACAATAAGCATCAAGCAGTCAGCGTATTACAACTAACTGCTTGATGTATTAAAATTAAGGAAGATTTTGTTGAACGACAGTTGAAAAATTAGAGTTGCCAACTTGCAATATATTTGCACTATGTCCTAATCCAATTTGCTGTGAACCAGCCTCATTTAAGTCTCCCTGGATATCAATATTGGAAGTATTGGATGTGCCCAGTTGTGCCTGAGCTGCCTGGTTTTCGTCACCAAATATTACAATATCTGCAACATTATATGCCTCTCCCCACACAGTTCCTTCCTGATATTGAGCTGTTGTGTTGTCATCACCAGTAATATTTAACCTTAACTCACTATACTCTCCTCTTTGGAATTGTGCATAATTTTCACCAGCGGGTACAAACTGCCAGTCTGCATCTAACATATCAGCAATAGAAGATGATTGGAAACCTGTGTAGGTGTTATTATTTCCTGTTTGGAATACTTCTGTTACGTTAGCTCGACCTCCAATAACATATTGACGAGCTTGGTTCCCTATTCCGTCTTGATCAATAAGAATTCCACCAGAACCATGAGTTCCAAAACTTCTGAAAACTTCTTGTTGAGCAAAGTTATTATCACCTAGTTGCTTAATATGTGCACCCATGCGCTCAAAATTTGTCGTTTTTACCTGACTATTTGAGATGTCCTGAAACGCTTGGTTTCCATCTCCATCTTGCTGAATTCGAGCACCATTAGAGCTTCCACCCGATTGGTAAGTTCCATCTCCTTTCCATATTTTAATTTCTGCTTCATTTCCGGTTCCAACCTGATCGATAAAAGCACCATACCTCCAACTTCCAGTGTCTTTGTTAGTAACAGGATCGCCAAGTTCTCCCATTTGAACAGTAGCTTCATTCAGCTCGCCTGTTTGATTAACAATTGAAGTGTTTGAACCATACTGTTCCACAGTAGCTTCATTATTCTGGCTAAACGCCATTCCCGTTGTAAAAGCGAGTATTCCAAATATTGCGATTAATTTTTTCATGATTCTAAAATTTAAACTTTGTAAAGGGTTTATTTTTCAAAATTGCACTTAGATGTATTTTGCTGATTAACAACTGAAACGTTACCAGTGCCATTTTGGTTAACATTCATAGTATGGCCATTACCAATTTGTGACATGAACAGGTTGTTATTATTTCCTTCCTGTAGAACTGTTGCTGATATTCCATCACCATGTTGTATGGCTGTTGTCTCTGCATCCAGACCTTGAATAAAGTTTCCTATACCATCCTGTGTCATATGGGCATAATTACCAAAACCGTCCTGCACAAGGTCAACCCAGTTGTCATTACCATCCTGAATAATATAAGCTTCCATTGTTTCCCCTATACCGGTGCCAGTACCCACCTGGTTGATCCAAGCCTGGTTCATATCTCCATCCTGGTCAATATCAGCAATAAATATTTGATTTACACCTTCTTGATTTATGGTTGCATCATTTTCAAGGCCATTCTGATCTATATTGGCATTAATAGAACCTGCATCACCACTTCCTGATGTAATCTTCTGATCAATCCATGCCTCGTTTAAATCACCAATCTGTGTAATGTGCGCTTGACTGGGACTTGATGGATAATGTACTGAAGTCTGAGCATCTACTTCGGCATAGTTTTCATTTCCATCCTGATAGATAGTAGATTGGTCACCACCTCTGGCACTTTGCACCTGAATTGCATCATTATCATTACCATACTGCTGAATATCTAAAACAGCTTTACCTGACCCTGTTGATTTACCCTGATCCTGAGAGGCATAGTTACCATCTCCATCCTGCAGTATTTTTGCTTCTTCATTATTACGAGCTCCTTGCTCTATGTATGCTTCATTATCATTACCAATTTGATCTATTTCTCCTTTAGATACCTGAGAATTGGCATAATTATGCGGACCTTGTTCTATTTCTGCAGTATTATTATTACCATTCTGATCAACATCTGCAACATCATTAGCATTACTTGTTCCAGCGGTGGCAAGCTGATTAATTAAAGCACTATTATCATAACCAACTTGATTAACGTTAGCTATTTTATTACCCATAGTACCGGTTTGATTAACAATAGCTTCATTAATTTCACCTGTTTGTTCTACTGTAGCTTGATTGTTATTACTGCCGGTTTGCGTTACTTCTGCATTATTATTCTGGCTAAACGCCATTCCCGCTGTAAAAGCGAGTACTCCGAAAATTGCAATTACTTTTTTCATAATTCTAAAAATTTAAATTTGTAAATGGTTTGATTTGTGTATTGTGCAGACCCGGCGGCCTGCAGTTAAAAAAAATTGTAAATGGTTTAGTTTGTGTTCCTGCAATTTTGTCCTTTGCAAAATTGACTTGTTAAAAAATTATACATCAGGTTAATTAAAAAACTTATACAAGTTCAATTATCATCGTCGTAAAAAATTAAAATACAGTTTCACTCCCAGGTCAACCGATAGCACACGGTCGTTATAGCGGCCGTGCACCATGCCGTCGATATCGTCGCTGAGCAGTTGGCGGTTATTCACCGACAGGGATACGGCGCCTTTTTCTCCCAGCAGCCATTCGTAGCCAAATCCCATATTTACAAAAGGGACCAGATTTTTATCGAAGCTGAAGGAGCGTTCAAAGCGGGTTCCCTGCGTATGGTACATTACTCCTCCACCCAGCCGTACATAGGGACTGCCGTTGAGGTAGTTGTTAAA
>CAYXIT010000103.1:0-11578 GCA_964465275.1 uncultured Bacteroidales bacterium
TATAATCAACTTCTCAAATTTAAATTTGCCCTCCATAATCTAAGTTTTAAAAATTAATTCTTCGCTCTTCTGTCTTCCGTCTTCGGTCTTCCGTCTTCCGTCTCCTACCTAACTTCCGGATACACCGGTACCATCAGTATCCTCGCCTGGTGTTTTTTCCATGATTCTTTGGAAAGGCGATCCAGCTCGCGGTTGAAGGTGCGTTCGATTTCTTTTGATGGTATGTTTTTTAGTGATATCGAAACATATTGGCCGATGGGTGTCTTAATGCTGCGGATGATCCTGAAACCGGGAAACCTGGCCGGCAGCGGGTCGTGGAAGAAGCTGTTGATGATCATATCACGGCTTCCGGTTTCTCCTTTCAGATTTTCAAGATTCCGGTCGTCGGACATATCCAGTATCTGCCGGGCTTCAAGGCTAAACTTTCCTTCACGCCCGAATACATCCATACGCATGGGATTACCGTTTTTAAGCTCAAGGTGAATTACATGGAACAGCAGTTCTATGTTATTTTCATCCAGCAATTGCCAGCATACCCTTTTAACAGCTTCGGGATGCATGAGTATCCACTGGGCATTGCGGTATAGTATGCCGTACTTCAAACCTTCAACAAGCTTTAGAAATTCTGACAGAATTCCATCGTCATCGAAATACCCTGCGGAAAACAAACACGAAAGAGATTCGGTGGCATTACCTCCGGGAAATCCGAACTTCCCGGCCAGCAATACATCTTTGCCTTCCTGTTTGAGTTCAATGGTCTTTTTTATTCCTTCCAGGGATGGTCCCCAGATGATGGTATCATACTTTTTATTCATGGTTCTATCTTTTTTTAACTGCAAGTACAATGGCCTGCTCTTCCTGATCAAGATCTTTCAGGTCAAACTCTACCAACGACAATATCTGCGACAACTCTATCAGCCCTGACATATCTACAATTTTACCGGAAACCACCACATACACATCGGGCATGAGCTCTCCACCATCTCCATAGGAGCGGAGTTCTTCAATCAGGCGGCTGATTTGGGTTTTTACTTCCGCTACTTTGCAGGTTTCCAGGTTTACATTGTCGAATTTACGTTTGATGGTGCCGTCTTTCGAAATTACAACCACCGGCTGACGGTTTTCTTTCATCAGTCCGAAAAAGTGATTGATGGTTTTGCTGAAACCCACTACCGATAGCAGGTTGGTTTCGCCATAGGTTTCCAGTTTGCCATTTTTGGCTTTGAGCGCATCGCCGGCTATTTTATGAAGTTCAGTTTCATTCAGGTCTTTAGTAATATCGCGTGTAGCGAGGTCGCTGGAACCGGTTGCAATGGCAATCACTTTTTTATTGGCATTGTCGATTTCTACCTGTACTTCAACAGTTTCGGGCTTTGCGCCCATTTTAATGACCGATTCCGATGCCTGTTGTCTGATTTTGATGATATCGTTTTCCGAAGGATTGAAAATACTTTTTTCTACCGTATCTCGTATCATGCCCATGGCGGCGCCGATGGCTGAAATCACTTCCGAATCAGGTGCAATGGCGTGCTTCATCTTCATATAATCTGCTGCATGGGGCACGATTGCACTGGCACCACCACCACCACCGTAAAGAACAACAAAATCTTTATCCAGCTTGTATTCCCTGACAAGAGATTTGATGATCTTTTCAGTCTTTTTGGAAGTGTTTTCCAGAATTTCCCCGGCCAGTTCCTTTGGATTCATATTCATTTTTGATGATACGTTTTCCATGGCACTTTTCACGGCGTCCATATTGGCAGCACCGTGCCCGGTTTCTTTTACCAGGTTGAGATAATAGGATGCGGCCGTAGGGGTAATAGTAAAATTGCCATCAGACCGTTTTACTTTCAGATAGTCGGAAGGGTCGCCTTTTTTGGGTTGAATGGTTTCGATCTCAATATCTGAGAAATCCGGATTATCAGAAAATGCCGAATAGAAAAGATTGGCAATATGGGCACTTCGGGGGCCTACATCGATAACCTTGTCTTTTTCAATTCGTGGAACGGAGCCACCGGCTACACCTATGGTTCGCACATCAATGGTTTTTACACTCAGGCGATTGTTGCCGATCTGGGCCGTTTTTACCTGGGGCATACCGTTTTTGATAACAGAAATATCAGTGGATGTGCCTCCCACCTCCAGAAATATCCCGTCAGAAATTTTGGCATACATGAGCGCCGCGGCAACACCTGCCGCAGGTCCTGAGAGCATGGTAAGGATGGGGCGTTTGCGCATTTCGGTGATATCCATAATTCCCCCATCGGAGCGCATGACCATGAGCGGAGCTTTGATACCACTTTCTCTTACCGCTTCCTCAGTCATATTGGCCGTTTCAATCATTTTGGGCATCATGCTGGCGTTGACAATGGCAGTACGGGTACGAACTTTTATACCGTAAAGCTGAGAAAGGTCGCACGCTGCCGTAGCCATCAATCCCATTTCTTCGGCTACTTCCACAACCCGTTTTTCGTAATTGTTATCATCGGGGCCGAATGCCTGGGTGGCAACAATAACCTGTGCCCCTTCCTTTTTAAGGTCGTTTATGACCTCCCTGATCTGTTCCTTGCTTACTTCTTCCGAAATATTGACATATTGAAAGTGTATGGGCAGAATTTTTCCCGGAGCAAGGTAGATATCATTCAGGTAAGCCTGCCTTTTGGCAATTGCACCTTCCAGTCCTTTGCCCAAAGCGATTATGCCCACGGTGGCCACATCTCCTTCGAGCAAGGCATTGGTGGCCTGGGTGGTTGAATGGGCAATCAGGATGATCTCTTCAGGTGAAATTTCGGCTTCTTTCAAAAGCTTAAACATAGAAGATACTACTCCTTCTGCAACGCCCTGTTTAGAGTTGTGAGTGGTGGGGACACTGGCTTTTCCCACGATGGTAAAATCCTCAACATTTACCGCTACAGCATGGGTAAAGGTTCCGCCAACATCTATTCCTACTTTGATTTTTCTCATATCCATCAAAAATTAAAAATACATGAACGCTGCCGCAATCAGCCCCAGCAAAGCAAATATCCAGGAGTAGGGCAGGGTATTGTATAAAATTTTCTGCACATCAACCTTCATTTCATTGGCAATCCATACGTTCTGCAAGTTGGTGGGATCGGAAATTCCCTGCAGCTGACCTACGGACCAAAGCATACCCAGGATTGCTCCTGAAGGCATGCCTGCAACGATCATAACTGATGCAATGCCAAAGCCCATGCCCCAAACGTTTAACGGGCCGCGATACAATGCCAACGGAGCAAGAATTGTGAAGGTGATCACATACATCAGTCCCGTGGTGGGAATAATACTTTCCACCAGGGGCAGCATCAGATCACGAACCGGCCATGTTGCTGTACCGTAAGATGCTATCATTTGCTCTTCCGACATCCCTGAAGGGCCCATCACCGAAACCAGCAGCCAGCCAATGCCAAACATCAGGATAACTGCAGGTAAAACCACGGATGACCCTTCAATCAGCGATTTGATCAATGTGCTGATGTTATCTTTTTTATAGGTAATCAGATAAGCATAACCTATTCCCAGTATAAAGGCCGAAAGGAAATTGACCTTAAAAAACAGGATCAGAATGAGTGGGATAATGGGTGTAAAAACTGCCGACCAGTGCATGGGATTACGCCCCTTATTGCGATGGGCAAATGCCCTGTAAGCTGCATGCAGGAATAAAGTCAGCATGGCTGCCAGGAAAATATAGTACACTATATTTGAAACCACTGCGAGTGTATCGCGAAGTTGCTCACTTAATTCAATGGTGTCGTTTAGTCTTACGCCACCGAAGATCAAACCACCGATTACGGCAAGCACACCCAGGTTGGTGATGATGTTTTTTGCTGAAAGGTTAAAACCATCCCGGTACAGCTGAATAATGATATAAACCACTGAACCTGTAAAGGCAATGGCAAAGATCACCAGGATAAACTGCACCACTTCCTGCTGTGACAGGTTCAGTGCATTCATATACAAAGCCAAGTTTCCAACATTAAACATACCTCCCAGGCTTACCCCCAGCAGCATGATCACTGCTGCGGTAAGTCTTCCGATTCCCACCGATGTAAGAATGGGAAGCACAATGGCACCCACCATGATCATAGCGCCCAGTCCGCCCAGTGTGGTAAAAAGCAGGATAATAAAAAGGAACATCACAAAAGAGATGATAAGCGGGTTGTCACCCGAAAGCTCAGCTCCCTTTTTAATAAATCCTTCAGCGATACCGGTTTTTTGCATCAACACACTCAGGATGCCACCGAACATGGAAATGATAATGGGTTCGGCCAGCCGCAACGATCCTTCTCCAATTACATATTGAAAAATATCGTGGGGTTTTATGCCGGCAATCAATGATATGAGTACTGCCAGAATGGGCATAGCCAGCAGTGCGGGCCAGATGCGCTTCGACATCAGGCCGGTGATCAAAATAAATACGATAAGCAATGCAATGGCTTGCAGTGTTTCCATAACTATTCTCCTTTTTTGGTGGTACGTTTTTTCCCTTCCTGCGAAATGGCCATGCTTTCGCGCCGGGTGATCTTTTTGATGAATTCTGTCTTTCTGAATCTTAGAGCACTCCAGTCTTCGTCGATAGCAACCTGTCTTACTCCTTCCAGCCCTGCTTTCCCCAAAACTTCCCAGCCGGTGTCCCTGTTGAAATCGCACGTGTATTTTTTGGATGAAGCCTTGGGGTAACATACCCAAAGGATTGCATCGCCTGATAATTTGGGTATTATATCGGTGGCGATATTATTGATCTCTTTTTGCATTTTGGCAAATACTATCGCAAATTCAACCCTGGACTGCTCTGTAATACTTGTTGAAACTTCTGCAATATTTCTTATGGATTTCACGCTTGGAGAAAATGAATCAGGGGAATTGATCACAAAAACCTCCGTGTGATTTTTGTAATTGAGTTTTTTAAAGATTGCATCCATAGGTATCATTTTTTATAATAGGTTTTAATTATATCGTTGTACTTGTGCAATCCTTCATAAAAGAAATGCACCTCTCCGTTAAATCCCATGCTGCGGTTGGTTTCTATCATCTGTGTAAAAAATTCTTCGGAAGGCTGTTCGTTATCAACACGGATGAGCAGACCGGGAACAAATTGATACATCTTTTCTGGCAGCACATATTTCATCTGGGCCTCCAGGGTGCGGGTATAAGCTTCGATATCGCGGCGGTACACCTGGGGCACGATCATATCCACATACCCGAAATTGACCCATGTGGGCCAGTCCTGCAGATATTCCTCCTTGGCCCAGGGGAAAATACTGGGCGACATGGATACGATGCAGTTAGGGTCGGCAGCTTTCACTTCATGATAAATCCGTTTCATGAAATCGTTGAGAATTTCGGCACGCCACTGCACCCAGTTAAAGTCTTTATGGTAATCGGGTGGCGCCATTCCAAAATTATCGGCCTTGAAAGCTTCGATCACTTCAGGATTATAACCACCTTCTGATGGCATTGCAGGCAGGCGGTCATCTCCCTGGATTCCATCCACATCATAATTGTTGACTACTTCCAGGATAAGTGAAAGGATAAAGTCCTGGACTTCTTTGTCCAGTGCATTCATCCATTCGAAACCATTCTTGGTGGTCAGATTGCCTTGTGCATCCAGCGATGCCCAATGGGGTTTCTTATGCAGCAGAATGCCACCATCTTCCTGGTAGGATGATGAAAATCCGAATTCGAACCAGGCAATAACTTTAATGTTGTATTTGCGGGCTTCGTCAATTACTTCCTGCAAAGGATCGCGGCCGTTGTTATCCGGGTCAAGTTCCGGGTCAATTTCATAACCGGTAAGTTCTTTCATGACTTGTGAACGGTAAATGGTCATGGCTTTGTTCCAGGTAACAACGAAAATGGTATTGATGCCCAGTTCGTGACACTTTTGGACAGCCTTCACAACATTTTCGGGGGTAAATAAGGCTTCGCTGGCCACATTTGTAAGCCATACACCACGCACGGGTTCGCTATAACCGAAAACGAATTTTTGTGCTTCCTGCTTTTCGGCTGCCGGCTGACAGGCCAGAAGGATGAGTAATGGTATGATGAAAAGTATTGTTTTTTTCATTGGTGTTTATTTTGTTATGGAACGGTGATGACGTTGATTGTTATGATTTGTTATTGAACGCTGATGAATTGTCGTAATAATTTAAGTTTATTTGATTAATGAAGTTATTTAACATCCCCCCAGCCCCCTTCAAAGGGGGAGTTGGGCATTGCATTTTCCAAATTTCTGTTATCCAATCTTAATTTTCCTGGTCTCAACTTCGGACTTCGGACTTCCGACTTCGGACTTCCTCACATCTTCCAGAAATATTTTTTCTTCACGCTTAATACTGTAATGGCGATAGCCAGTGTTGTTAAAATAATACCCCGTAATACTCCTGCCCATACCCAGTGGGTGTGCCACTGGTCCATCCACGGTAAAATCTGAATAAAATACAGTAGGGGCATAATACAATAAGCTGCAGCCACATAACCCAATAATGGGTTCATGCCGGTTTGGGTTAAGAACCCGAAAACTTTCCCCGGCCTGAAAACCGGTTCGAGCATTTTAAAAAAAATGATCATAAAACCTGACAATCCGGATGTCATGAAAAAATAGCTCATAGTAGCATGGTCTTTTTTAATTCCCCCCTCATAAGCTTCGAAAACAAGTCCAAGCAAAAGCCAGAAAATACTCCATGTCATTAATAACCTGAGATGTTTCAGATTCTTTAATGGTTTCTTTTTCATGAACCAGGCAAGCAGCAGGGCTGTGGTTATATTCATGATCCACACAAATTCAATATTTCTGCTGAGCAAACCCCACAAATTGAGTGAAAGATTTACCAGTAGCAGGGATGGAATAATAAAAAAACGGGTGCCAGCCTGAGTTTTATCATACGATACTTTTTCATATATCCCTTTATACACCAGATCACCTGCAATGGTACCCGGAATAACAATCAGCAGGTATTTGAGAAAATTGGGATGGTAAAAAACGGTTTTACTTAAATCAAGCCCCCAGAACTGCAAAAAGTTATATATCCCCGGAAAGGTTTCACCCAACCATTTGAAAAGGGTAAAGTCCCATATCGCTTTATTTACCGACTCATCGATGGGATGGGTAAGTCGGAAAGCAAAATATATGGCCATAATCCCAAGCCGGATGTACCAGTTGTTGCGTGTAAAAAGCCAGATAATTGCCCCAAAAAGTGCCATATTGGCCAGCACTAGGATGATAATATCATGATTGTGAAGAGACCATGGCAGGTTAAATTTTACTACCCTGAAAATTATGAGTGCAAAAAGGATTACGTAGCCGATAATATTCAGTTTCTTTTCGTGCTTGCTGAAATGGGGAAACTTTGCATAGGCCAGAAAAAAACCAAGAAAAGCAATTAATCCCAGTAAATATCTTGTCCAACCCAGTTCCTGTGGATAATGAAAAGGAGAGAGGTGTGCAAGGAAAAATGCAAAAAAGAAAAGTTTAATTGATCTCGAAATGATTTTTCCAATGATCTTTTTATGTGACATTCCCTTTTCCAATGACCTGTTGAGTGCAAATGGAAACGCCATTCCCATGGCAAAAAGGAAAAAGGGAAAGACAAGATCTACCCAGGTGATTCCGGGCAGATTGGAATTAAAAGAAAAATCAGGTGGTGCTATTTGCGCATGAAAAAGCCATGCTGGTAGTTCAGCATTACGCGAAATAGTGCCCGAAAGTACCATTCCCACAATGGCCAATCCACGCAAAACATCTAAACTGATCTCTCTTTTGGTCATGGGTACTTTTCAAATTCTTTTGGAATTAAAAATCAGGGAAAATGGCAGGGCCCGGATACATGGCACGTAACACTTTTTTAATCCTTTCATCACCTAAAGGTACATCGTAAAAGAAGGATTCACCGGTTAGCCCGACACTGCGGTTATATTGCATTTTCTGAACAAGCAGTTCCGGGTCGGTGAGTCCACCCGAGCCATATACAATAAGTCCTGGAGCGAGCCTTTGCAGATTCCCATCTCCATTGTTGCTGAAATAGCTCAATACCTGGTTCAGTGTTGCCTGGTAAGCAGAAATACTGTATCGATAGCATTGTACAGATAGGATTTCTACATTGCCTGCTTCCAGCCAGGCCGGCCATTCCTGCATCAGGTTATCATATGCCCATGGATAAGGGTTGGGAGAATTTGTAACCAGAACTTCCGGATTGGCTGCTTTCACTTCATCAAACAGATCCTGACCAAACTGATTCAGAATATCTACTCTCCAGCGCACCCAGTCAGGATTACTTGGACTAAGGGGTGGATCCTGTCCACCGTGTTCGTTGCGATAACGGTTTACGGTATGGTAATCGTAGCCTGAATTGCGGGGCATAGCAGGCATACGGTCGTCGCCCTGCACGCCGTCAATGTTATAATTATTCACCGCTTCCATTACCAGGTCAATCATAAATTGCTGTACTTCAGGATGGTATGCATTATAGTAGTAGTCGCTGTTGTTATAATTTGAAGGTATTGTATCATTCAGATCATTGGCTTGTGGATTAATGCCCCAGCCTGCCCAATGCGGATTAACAGCCAATAAGCGATCATTTTCAGGAGTTGGTGCAGCACCCCAGCGCGCCATAAATCCGTATTCATACCAAAGTATAACTTTCAGCCCTTCGGCATGGGCCACGTCAATAAGGTCAGTTAGCGGATCGCCGCTAACACCGGTATAACCGGGTGTAAACATCCCATCGCGGTCGTCGGTATAGGTCGAATTATCAGCTAATACCTGGCTGGGATACAACGTACGTGTTTTTGCCCAGGCAACCACGTAAAGTGTATTGAAGTTAAATTCCTTTGCAAATGCAACACCTTCCTGAATGTTTTCGTAGGAAGTAAGAAATGGTGAATGCGTAGGATCGGGGATCCAGAAGGCACGAACACCTGTTTCCTGTTCCAGTACTGTCGTGTAAAGCAGATATGTATTTTCGTCTCCGTTTTCAGCCGTTACGGTTATTTCCAGTGGATTGCCCAGGTCAACCATGCTGCCCGATTCGGGAGAAACAGTGGCAAATTCAGAGATTAAAACTTCCGAAAGGTCAGTGCCAAATGGAACTTCCAGAAAAATATCATTCTCTTGTATTTCACCAGAACGGAAAAGATCTGGAAATGAAACGGAAAGGAGTTCATTATCATCAACAGCACTATAATCAATAATTGCGGTATATTTTACCGTTTCCTGGTCCTTTTTGAGCGCAAACTCAAGATTGTTTGAAAAGTCATAGGCAAAACCCGGAGGAGGAGTAAGTGTTGCACCTTCCGTAAACTCAGCAGTGTAAGCCAGGTTTTTAATATTAGCTGTGCGGGGTATGGAAGCTGTAATTTCGAGTTTTTCGTAATCAATGGTTGCTTCCACCACCGGATTCAGTTCATGAAACACAAAAGAAAAGATCTTCAGCTGCTGAATAGTGTCATTGCCGTTGTTGCCGTTGGGATCAGGATCGTCCTTTTCGCAGGCAGAAAAAGAAATGGCAAAAGCCAGTAATGAAACGATAAAAAGAAGATAACGCATAAGAAGAAAATTTAAATAGAAAAAACAAAAATGCTGTTAATAGAGACCTGAAAATCCAGGAAGTTGAGCATGTCGAAGCGGAGTTGTCGTTTCGACAGGCTCAACGACCGGGAAGCGCATATCAGTCGGTTACATTATACAGAAAAAAACTAGTTAGAAAACTCATGTACAATAAATCCATGCATAAGTGCAAATCCCATAACCCTGGGTTTACCATCATCGCTGAAACCAATACCGTTGGTTGCTCCAACCCAAAGGGCAGCAGGACCGCCGAAAACATGTTTGAAAACACGCTTCTCTTCAATTGATGTTTCTGTTAAGCCCTGCAGGGCTTCAATCAGGTTTGCACCTTCAGTAACATTTATTACTTCATACCAGACACCTTGACCTTCCCATTCTCTGTTAACAGTAAAGCTAAGATAAATACCTCCGTTATATTCAAATACTCTGGGATCATAGCTGCGGGATTGGATTATAGGTTCACCTACTTCATGCTTAATATCACCTGAGTAATCCATAACGGCGATACCCATTTCTGCACCGGTTACAACCAAATGGTCGGGATCACCCGGGATTACGTTCACGCGTCCGTACTGACCCATTCTGAGACCTTCAATTGGGTCAATGGGTAAGATTTGAGGCTCGCCGACATTTTCTTCGTTAAAGTTCCAGACATAAAACTCACTGGCATCATTGGGCCATGCAAAGTTAGATGCGAAAATGTATCCGTCTGCAGGTGGGTTACCAATGATTGAAATGGCATCACCCAGGCGGATATCGGGCCCTGTAACTGTATATTCAAGAATTACTTCCGGTGAATCATCATCCATGCCTTCCCACTTATAAACTTTGAATACCTGCTCTGCTGCCATAACCATATTGGACACATAAATATTACCGTCCACAACGCGTATATCAGAAACCATCCAAGTTCCTCCTCCAACTACACCTCCAAAATCGAGGGTAATCGGATCAGCAGAAGGATTCTGAACATCCCATATATATACGTGATTGCCATCCTGACGTGATGTCACATAAACATATCTGCCGTCGAAAGCAGCACCACGGTTATTTTCGTTATTGATTACCGGCGGAACGAGTCCGGAAGCACTACTTTTATCAATCAGCAATGCTGTATTATCGGGATTAAATCCTGCTTCGGTAATGTTTCCAACAACAGAATAAACAGTTTCTTCACCCGCATAGGAGAGTGTTATGGTTTTCTCTTCTGAAAGGTCAAGTGTATCAGTACCTGATGATGTTTCATAAGTAGTACCGGCAGGTGAAAGTGATATTTCATCAATTACAGCAAATGTACTTTGCAGTTCGTTAAAGGTAACGGTTATTACTCTTTCACCCTGGTTTATTTCTGAAGCATAAACATCACCTGTAACAGAAGAAATAAATGTTATATCTGATATTACTCCTGATGTAGGCTCAGCCAGTTCAACAGTAACCTGGTAGGTATTACTTTCATCTCCATTGGTAACCACAAAATTTCTGGGAGTTGAAAAATCCTGTGGCGTACCGGATGCAGGCACAACTGTTGCGCCTTCAGATACAGTAATATCGGTTACAAGTGCAGTAACATCAGTTTCGAAGGGTACCACAACCAGGATGTTGAGATCTGTTATAGTACCTTCCACACGCAAATCACCACCGGCACCGGCATTGGTAACGGCAAATTCTGTAATAAGTGCCTCAACCGGAGTCGGGTCATCGTCATCATTGCAAGCAGTAAAGTTTAAAGCAAAGGATATCACCATGATCAATCCTAAAAGTTGAAATAATTTTGACTTTTTCATTGTTTGTTGTTTTTTGGGTTTGAGTATTTTAGTTAATAAGTTATTGAGTTATTGGTTGAGAAAATAAGAAAATAAGAAAATAAGAAAATGAGTAAGGCATAAACTGATTTGTTTTCTGATCATTAATCACTCATCACCTATCAATTCCCCCCATCCCACCAGACGCGAGTGTACTGGCTGTCGCCGCCCATGCGGGAAACGGCCTGCTGGT
>CAYXIT010000104.1:0-3116 GCA_964465275.1 uncultured Bacteroidales bacterium
ACGTTTAATGAGGTATCAAAATGTTACTGGATTTTTTTTCAAAAGAGTTGATTGGGAAATATGGAATGTATTTCTTTGGCATAGTTCTTCTGTTAATTTTATTATTTAGAATAGATTCATGGGGGGTATCTGAAACAAGTGAGGCTCGTTATGCGCAAATTTCAAAGGAAATGCTTGAAAGTAATGATTTTCTGCATCCTCAGCTTATGGGTATAAAGCACTATCATAAACCACCTGTAACATATTGGATAACAGTTATTTCATTTAAAATATTTGGAATTGATAGTTATGGTGCAAGATTTCCTTTGCAGGTAGCAGTTCTAATTCAGGTGTTTTTGATTTATGGAATCGCAATGATTTTATTCAAAGACCGGTTTTTTGCATTTTATGCTGCTGTACTTTACTTCTCTTTGCCTGCTGTGATTATATCAACAAGAGCATTAACTACAGATGCTTTTTTGACAACTTTTATACTTGCATCGATTTATTCATGGATGAAAGCTATTGATAACAATAGTAGTAACAGAAAGGTGTTTTACCTTCTGTTTTATGTGTTTTTGGGTTTAGGTTTTGCTACCAAAGGTCCGGTGGTAATCATTTTTCCTTTAATAGTTATTGTTGCCCTGCGAATGCAAGGAAAAAGAATGGGAATGGGTTATTATATGCAGATATTGGGACTGATAGTATTTTTAGCAATTGGTTTTAGTTGGTTTATTTATCTTTTTTTGGAGGATCAACGGTTTTTTAATTATTTCTTTTTTAATCATACAATTGAAAGGTTTGCTACAGATACTTTTCAAAGAAGCGAACCCTTCTGGTTTTATTTATTAGTTATTCCGGCAACCAGTTTTCCCTGGGCATTTTTTTTATTCCGTTATTTATTCCATTTAAGAAAGTTGGATTATGATAAGGTTTTACTCTTTTCTTTCTGGATATTAGTTCCCGTAATTTTTTTCTCAATAAGCCAATCTAAATTAATACTTTATGTACTACCTGTTTATTCTGGAATTGCTTTAGGTAGTATATGGGTATGGCGACATATAAACGACACTAAGAAGAATTTATGGGGTAAAATTTCATTTATATACCATATTATTTCTTTGGTCGTTCTGGCACTTTATATTCTTTTTTCTAAAGAAATAAAAGTGCCAAATGTGTTTTTTCTGATTTCCATAATTTCAGTGGTTTCTCTTGTCTTTTTAAGATTTAATATGCAATGCCTGACTTCCAGGACATTCCTTTCAGCTTTAATATTCACATCTACTCTTATCCTAAACTCGACCTATATTTTTAGTAAAAACCCCCATGTAGTTAATGACCAAACTGGCATCCTTTCTTACATAAAAACTGAATATCCTGATACTGAGAATTTGCTTGTATTTAACCGGCGATTGCCATCTGTTCAGTTTCATTCAGATTTAAATATTGTTTCATTATATTATGGAAATCATGATTTAAACAGAGAAACTCAGTTTGAGAAAAATGACAGGTGGAAAGAGAATCTGTTAAATTTGATTGAAAATCCTGAATTAATAGAGGTTTTTAATTCTCCTTCAAACATTCTTATTTCAAGAAAAAAAGCTGTTTTGCCGGGAAATTTTATGGTTGGATGGGAAAAAGATACAATTATTGATAAATGGTCGATATATAAGTATAAATAAGAGATGACAAATAGTATGCAGAAAATGGAATGAGTCCCTTACATTGTGAATTAATTCTGGAAAAGAATTAAAAATTTTTCATTTTAAGTCAAATAAAATGGTTCTTAATAGTCACTCATTTTAAATCATATCAGATTATCAAGGTTATATTTTCAGAAATATTCTTTAATGGTATTAAAATGCACTATAAACTTGTTAAAGGCTTTTCTTACCCTGATTCCTGAAACATAATTTTGCCAGACCCTTTCCCATTTTAATTTAAACCAAAAGCTAAAGGGCAAGCTGAAAAAGTAAATGAGCCCCCATTGCCATGAACTAATGATCGTAGCTAAAATCAAGGCCTGAATAAGATGAAGGAAAGGAAATATCAGGATACTTCCCACAAAAAAAACTGAGCTTTTAAATTGAGGATCTTTGATTAACCGGGTAATTCTTTTTACAAGGTAAACCGGAATAATATTATTGATCAGTGAATATATATAAACAGGCAAAGTAATTAAAAGAAAAACTGATTGCCCCAAAATTCTGAGAATTCTGTTTTTAACGAAAAGAA
The DNA here is from genome assembly GCA_964465275.1 of uncultured Bacteroidales bacterium. GTDB lineage: Bacteria > Bacteroidota > Bacteroidia > Bacteroidales > UBA7960 > SKVR01. The sequence goes on from CAYXIT010000104.1 coordinate 2,215, forward strand.
TCTCCAGATGCTCAGGTTTGATTTTATAATGCTGAAGTTGTTTATTAAAGTTTTCAACATGATTGCTGATTTTCTTAAACTCCTCCGGATTTTGAACAAAGAGATTTTCAAGTCTGGTAATAATATTTTTCTGGTTTTGTAAAATCTCACCGGCATTGGTTTTTTTGACCTTTGCGTTTATCCCATAAAGTAGTGCTGTCAGATCTGCAACCGCATATATTTCTTCGTTTTCTATGTGAAGTGAGTTAAGCTGAAGACTTCTTTTGAGATCCTGGAGAAAAATATTAGTGGCTTTGGCCGGACTTTCAGCATATTCATTATCGTACGCTGAAATAAGGATAGATTCGCCAAACTGAATATAAAGTGAGCTTCCGGGATCATGATAGCTTTCATAATTCAATCCCACCGGAATTATTTTAAGTTCTTTTTTTTCCGGAGTTTCATGCCTGTAACTGAATGCAATCCTTGCTAATCCTTTTTTAAGGTTTCGGACTTTTTTTATGCCCACATGATTTCCTTCGGGAAACATTGCTATAGGAGTTCCACTTTGCAGTACCTTAAAGGTTTGATTAAAAACCTGCTGGTTATTGGATAATTGATCGTAACCATCGCGAATACGGTAAACAGGTAGAATTTTCAGAAATTGCAAAACCCTGGCAATAGTTTTATTCTTAAAAATATCAGCTCTTGCCAGAAAAACAGGTTTCCAGGTAAAAGATGTGAGAATTGCCAGTGCATCCATCAGGGCATTCTGATGATTACAGGCAAATATGCTTCCTTCCCTGGTGTTGATGTTTTTTTTGTGAATGTATTTTACCCGGTAGAAAATCCTGAAGTAAAAATCAACATACTTTTTCAGCAGGTAATACCTGATTGAACTTTTCTGAATATTGCTGTTGTGT
>CAYXIT010000104.1:3126-7111 GCA_964465275.1 uncultured Bacteroidales bacterium
ATTTTTCACCTGGCAAAGGTTTTTTTGACCAGGAATATGCCATAATCAATCCTGAAATGATATGCCATATGCCCCACCAGGCAGCAATAAATGCCATTCCACCCAATCCATCAAATAACCGGGGGTTGAAAATAAGTACGAGACCTAATCCTGAATTTTGAATACCGGTTTCTATGGTAAGGCTGCGACGATCAGCCCTTGATGTTCTTCCCAGGGTACCAATGGAAAATCCTGTTAAAAGTGCAAGGGCATTATGTCCAAGAACAATAAAGAATATAAGGTGAATATAGGATTTGAAAAAATCAATATTGCCAAGTAATGCCATAATAACGAATACCAGAAATATTCCCATTGATATTTTCTTCAGAGGTGAAGTAATTTTTGCCGTGATCGCTGGAAACCTTCCGGAAAACCAAATACCCAAAACCACCGGTATTCCCAAAAGGAGTAATACAGTTTTTAGCATTTCAATGAAATCAATGTTGATGGGAATAACCATATTGGCAGTATCTGAATACAGACCACCCCAGAAGGCAAAATTAAAAGGAGTCATAAAAACTGCTGATATGGTTGCAAAAGCAGTAAGACTTATGGATAGAGCGGCATTTCCTTTGGCCAGGGATGACATAAAGTTTGAAATATTTCCGCCAGGACAAGCGGCTACAAGTATCATCCCAAGAGCTACACTAGGAGTAGGTTTTATGATATAAATAAGAAGGAATGTAAGAGCGGGCAGTGCAAGAAACTGGCTGAATATTCCTAATAAAATAGATTTAGGTTCTTTAAAAACTCTTTTGAAGTTTTCCAGTTTGATTTCAAGTGCAACACCAAACATAATAAATGCCAGTGTAATATTCAAAATCAATAGCCCTGTCGGGCTGAAATTTAATTTTACCCAATCAAGCCTTGCCAAACCTGTTTCCCTGCTTTCAATAACCTCGGAAACAACATCATTTTGGGTTTCAATAATATATTTCCCGTTCTTATATACAAGGTCTTCACCTTGCGTAATATTGTCAGGTGTTCCTGCTATTTCATTTATTTTCTCGTGAGATGTACCAATTCTTAAAAAGCGTAATTTGTTCTCAGATCCCGACTGGTTTTCCTGGGATTGAAGCAACGGTCCTTCACCTTTCTTTTTTCCCGAGATACGAATGTCATGTATCTTTTTATTTTTAACAATTACTTTTCCGAACTCACGAAAATGATATCTGTCTACATTTTCAGTTTTTGCAGGCTGGCCAATTATATCAGTGACTTCTTTAATATGCATCCCAGGCTTTATTTTATCAAAGCCAGGTTTTGCTCCGGAAACTTGTTGTGAAAAACCAAATAATAGAATCAGAAGGGTAATCATCAGAAGACCTGAATTACTTTCAGGAGATCTTCTTTCATTGCGCTTGTCCATAATGAAAGTTTTGATTGAATAGGAATGCGAATTTACAAAAAGATATGATTATTACTATATTTTTATACCTTCCAATCGGTCATATATTCCTGTTTGAACAAAGAAAAACACCGGAATATATTGATTTTCCGGTGTTTTAAACGATTTTTTAAATATTTTAATTCGATTAGTATATGATTATCTTTTTGCTTATGGTATCATGCCCTGTAATGGAAATAATATAAATCCCCTTAAGCAATGATTGAACATCAACTCTCGCTCCGGGTCCTCCTGTTATCAAATCATGTTTAATTATCCTGCCTGTGATATCACTTATAGCGAGTTGAAAGGTGTTATAGTCATTATCGTTTCCAAAGTTTAATACAATTTCTTTCGTTGTACCATCATAAAAAACATTCATTTCAGATTTTTCAAAATCATCAGTTTGTGTGCTTTGGTTTACTGTAACTTCAAAATCGAAAACATCACTATCTGTGAAACCATTGTTTATTTTAACCGGCACATTAAGCACTCCGGAAAATCCGTCATCAGGTTTTACAATATTACTCATGATAAGATCATAATTTTCCCCCTCAGATAATTCAATAGTGAAATCATCCGGATAACTGAAAAACAGATCTTCAACCCAAAGAAACCATGGTTGAAAATAAAAAGATTCATTATGCTCAATTTCGGCATCTTCCTGGCCTGTGATTATTGGTGGAGGCACCGGCTCACTTACAAAAGAAATTATTTCAGATAGCTCGATCTCTCCTTCCTGTATGGTAAATAAAATGTTTTCTTCACCGGTCCAGTAAATATCAATATTTTCAATTGTAATAACTGTCGGTTCGCTCAATGTAATGCTTATGTTTTCATTACTTTCCCAGCTTAACTGGAAGTTCTCCGGATTGATATTCCATGTAATGTAATCAGAAAAGTCAATTTCAATGTTTTGATGCTGATAAAAACTAATTGCTTCAGGCGGTAAAAAGAAAAACCCCGGAGAATACAACAGGGTTGTAATGGAAAAATCATCAAAATAAAAACCATCCCGGTTTATTAGTCCATCGCTTACAAGCCTGAACCGGAACCATACTTCATCCTGTTCTGCAAGATGTGACAGGTCAATATGTTCTTCAACCCATGTATCCTGAACACCATGATAGAGAGGTTTACCTGAATCCTGATTAGAATTACCTGTGGCAGTGAAATTTCCTTCCAATGGAATCCAGCTTTGCTGACCATCAATTGAATACATAAATTGCGCATAATCCCAGTTTACTTCTATGTTATAGCGTGTATAAAATTGGGCCCATGCAACTGCAACATCAGTAAAATCAAAAGGTTGAGAAATGGTTATATATGTATTGGCATTATCGCTGTAGTTTCCACCCGGGCTATCAGCAAAAGATCCGGGGGCAGAATAATAAGTAGTATTGCTTATTCCCCATGTGTTTGTTGTCCAGTTTTCAAGATTATCGCAGGAGTCAAAAAACATAACTTCGGGTTGACCGAAGAATTTTGAAATGGTATCGTTCCAGGCAAAATCACCATTACTTAGAGAAAGAATATATTTTACCTCTGCTCCCTGATTTAAATCAGGCACCAGATCCATTGTGATGGAAGCAGCTTCAGATTGCAAAACATTCATATTTTCAAAGACTACCGGATCACCGATATTAACAATGGTTGGGCTGAGAGGAATAACAGAAACAGTGAAATTTGCCGGTGATGCCTGACCATAATTCGTTATTACAAAATCTATTTCAGTTTGGTTTTCAGTGATATAGGGTGGAGTATGATCTTCCAACTCAGCATAAGAAAGGGCTATTCGTGCGAGGGAAAGATTCATGTGTGTGTGACCGGCACAAATTTCCTCTATTCGGTTCATAGCAGGCCAGAAGCCGTCAGATGGTTTACCCGCTTCGGGTGTAAAAGCAAAAACTTTGTCTTTGGTAGTTTGCTCTCCGTAAAACCAGTCGTCGGAGCCTCCGTTAGCAAAATAGTTAAGTGTTTCATAACAGGTGCCGTAAACATAATTATTTTCTCTTGTCAATATTTTGGCATACTCAATAAAAATCTCACCATCGGGAGTAAGGTTACTGCTATAACCCCACGGATAAATCAGGAGATCGCTGTAGGTATGATTATTTAAAGCAAGAGAAAAATCAAAGGTTTCTGCCAGTTCTTTCTGCAATTGGGATTCGGGTTCAGAAAAGGGACCGGTTCCCCTGTAGGTTGGTGAGGAAGGTGTTGGCGATGAACCACTGTTATCATAACCCCATTGGTAACCATAATTGCGATTCAGATCCACGCCGATACTCCCGTCTGAATTCACTCTTTTGTTCTTTCTGTGCATTGACCCACCGTTGGGGTTTGTTGTTTCGCAATATATGTAACCATCAGGATTAACAACGGGTACAAAGTACATTTCCACATTATCAACAAGATATTGAATCTCAGGATCTGAATCATAATTTTCAAGCAAATACCACATCTGAAAGAGCATCTGCTGCATTGATGCCGGCTCACGCGCATGTGTTAATGCTGTGTACAATACTTTGGGTTTATCCTGGGTTTCATTTGGGTTATTGG
>CAYXIT010000104.1:7219-11533 GCA_964465275.1 uncultured Bacteroidales bacterium
AACCACCCATTGATCCCAACATGAAATTTTCCGGAGTTTGATATTCATAAGATGATTTTCCTGTTCTCATCTTCCTGTTCAGTTCATCTTTATTAAAGTTTTTATTCCTGTCAGTATAGTACGCAGTCATATCGTGAATAAGAACTTCATATGAGAAACCTGCCTGTGATAAAAGGTCAAGTTCTTTTTCGGAATATTCGCTGATGATAAAGTAACCCGGTTTAAAACTACCCGACTCAACAGGTAGTCCCAGTTGAGCTATTTCCTTAAGTTCACGCCCTTCAAGGTCAACCTTTACCCTATGGTGTTTTTCTGACATAACATTTCCGGTATTTATTACCAGGAAAAAAAGTACTAAAACAATTGATGTAGAATTTAATTTCATAACTGAAGTTTTTCAATATTCTGTAAAAATAGCCAAAACAAAGTATTTATAAAAATATGTGCAAGTTATTAATTTTTTTGCCAGACTAAACCAAATTCTTTCATATTTACAAACACAGGAATCCTTATCTTTGCACATTATTTCAAATGATAATGTGGATTTCAGGATTATTTGATTATCCTTGAAATTACCCCGTTTTTAAGTGTTTATAAAAGCAATCATTCAATAAGACATGACAGTAAAGTTAAGTGAACAGGAGCGTTTCAGGCGTGATGCTCTCAATGAACTCAAAGATTTGGGCATTGATCCTTACCCGGCAGAAAAATTTGAAGTAAATACAACCGCCCGCGATATCCTAAAACGTTTTCCGGAGGATAATACATCATTTCAGGATGTAAGTATTGCCGGTCGCCTCATGGGTCGAAGAATAATGGGCAGTGCGTCATTTGCTGAACTGCAGGACTCAACCGACAGAATTCAATTATATTTTAACCGCGATGAGATTTGCCCGGGAGAAGATAAAACCTTCTATAACACAGTTTTTAAAAGGCTACTTGATATTGGCGATATAATAGGAGTAAAGGGTTATGTATTTATTACCAGGATGGGAGAAATTACCATTCATGTGAAAGAGTTTAAAATTCTTACCAAGTCATTGCGTCCCCTTCCTGTTGTAAAGGAGAAAGACGGGCAGATATATGATGCCTTCACCGATGCTGAACAACGATACAGACAGCGTTATCTCGATTTGATAGTTAATCCTGAAATACGTGATACGTTCCGCAAACGTGCACGTATGATACAATCCATGCGCGATTTCTTACTTAACAAAGGTTATCTGGAGGTAGAAACCCCTGTTCTTCAACCCATTTATGGAGGCGCCGCTGCACGTCCTTTTAAAACATATCATAATACACTTGATACAACATTGTATCTGCGTATAGCCAATGAATTATACCTTAAAAGATTGATTGTTGGTGGATTTGATGGTGTGTTTGAGTTTGCCAAGGACTTTAGAAATGAAGGGATGAGCCGCTTTCATAACCCTGAATTTACGCAAGTGGAGTTGTATGTGGCATACAAGGATTATGAATGGATGATGGATCTGGTGGAGGAAATGATCGAGAATATCACTCTTGATCTGCACGGAACTACTGAAGTAAAAGTTGGTGAAAAAATTATCAACTTCAAGAGACCCTGGAAAAGATTCACCATGTATGAAGCAATTAAGCATTTTACCAGAGTGGATATCTCAGAAATGGATGAAGATCAGATGCGGAAAGCGGCTCGTGATCTCGGTGTAGAAACCGATGAGACCATGGGTCGCGGGAAGATCATTGATGAGATCTTTGGTGAAAAATGTGAGACACAACTCATACAACCTACATTTATTACTGATTATCCCATTGAAATGTCGCCCCTGGCCAAAAAACACAGAAGCGCAACCGGATTGGTTGAACGTTTTGAAGCTATATGTAATGGAAAGGAAATATGTAATGCGTTCAGTGAGTTGAATGACCCCATTGATCAGCGGGCAAGGTTTGAAGAACAGCTTGAACTCGGTCGCAGAGGAGACCCCGAAGCAATGATAATTGATGAGGATTTTTTACGCTCAATAGAGCATGGAATGCCCCCGACAGCAGGTTTAGGCATAGGAATTGACAGACTGGCCATGATTATGACAAACAGCAACTCAATTCAGGATGTATTATTCTTTCCTCAGATGCGACCCGAAAAATCTTCTTCAGTTGAAACTCAGGCGAAAGATGAATTTGAAGGTACTGCCATACCAAAAGAATGGATACCGGTTATCAAAGAAGCCGGATATGCGAATCCGGAAGCACTCAAGGATGCCAACCCGAACAAAGTTTTCAATCAGCTATGTGGTATCAGAAAAAAACAAAAACTTGACATACCTGCTCCGAAACCGGATGATGTGAAGCTTTGGATTGAAGAGATTTAATTATTTTTGTTGATATTCGTTATCTTCACGATAAATTATACTGCCACCTTTATTTAGTTTGATATATGCATTTTCTTGGATCCGTAGTAAAGAATGCCATTTCAATCCGTAACCGGTTGCCTGCTTTTTTTAAAGTTACCCAACCGGGAATTGTACAGGAAAAAGAGTTGCGAAAGCTTCTGCGTAAGGCTTCTAATACTGCATTTGGCGAGCATTATAGATTTAGCAGGATTTTAAGAAGCAAGGAAAATCTGATTGATGAATTTCAGAAAAATGTACCTATTTGTGATTATAATAAAATATTCAAAGAATGGTGGTACAGATCTTTGCAGGGAGAAGCTTACGTAACCTGGCCCGGAAGGGTGAAATACTTTGCTTTGAGTTCCGGTACATCCGAAGCATCAAGCAAATATATTCCGGTAACCAACGATATGTTAAGGGCAATAAAAAAGACAAGTATAAAACAAATATTTTCGTTGGCAAGGTATGAATTTCCTAAAGAATTTTTTGACAAGGGTGTTCTTATGCTTGGAGGCAGTACCCACCTTAATTTCAACGGTACATATTATGAAGGAGACTTATCAGGTATAACAACTAAAAACATACCTTTCTGGTTTCAGCATTTTTATAAACCGGGCAAGCGGATATCGAAAGAGCGTGACTGGCCAACCAAATTGAATGAAATTGTAAAGAAAGCTCCTAACTGGGATATTGGTGTTATAGTTGGCGTACCGGCATGGTGGCAGATATTGATTGAAAAGATCATCGATCATTATAATCTGAAAAATATACACGAAATATGGCCGAATCTTTCCATATTTGTGCATGGGGGAGTTTCATTTACTCCTTATAAAAAAGGCTTTGAGAAGTTGCTTGGCAGGCAACTTACATATATAGAAACATATCTGGCATCAGAAGGATTTGTTGCCTTCCAGAGCAGGCCAAATGCCAATAGCATGCAGCTTGTTCTTGATAATGGTCTTTTTCATGAGTTTGTTCCTTTTAATTCAGATAATTTTGATGAGGAAGGAAACATAAGGCCTGAAGCAAAAGCTTTAAATATTACCCAGGTGAAAGAAAGTGAGGAATACGCCTTGTTACTCAGTTCATGTGCCGGAGCATGGCGTTACCTGATTGGTGATATGATAAAATTTACATCAAAAGATCTGAGCGAAATTGTTATAACCGGCCGAACAAAGCATTTTCTTAATTTATGTGGTGAGCACTTATCGCAGGAAAACATGAATATGGCTGTTAAATTGGCAGAAGATCAGCTGAATATTGAAGTTCGTGAATTTACTGTGGCAGGCATTAAGCATGACACTATGTTTGCTCATAAATGGTATATAGGAACCGATAATAAGATTAATTCATCAGATGTTGCAAAAGCTATTGATGAAAATCTTAAAGTGCTTAATGATGATTACAGGGTTGAACGAATTGCAGCAATAAAAGATATTTTTGTAGAAATTCTTCCTTCTGATGTTTTTTATAACTGGATGAGGATGAAAGGTAAGGAGGGAGCACAAAATAAGTTTCCCAGGGTATTAAAACATGCACAGCATCAGGAGTGGGAAGATTATCTTAAAGAATATAGTAACCCATAATTAAACTCTTTATCCCAATGGCATCATCAATCCTGGAAGGAGCCATACTGGGTCTTACATTGGCCTTTTTGATCGGACCGGCTTTTATTGCGCTGGTGCAAACCAGTATTCACCAGGGATGGAAATCAGGTTTACTATTTGCTGCGGGTATTTCTTTGAGTGATATAACCCTCATATTTCTCAGCTATCTCGGAATTATTAAGATTATAACAGATGAAAGTAATCAGGTTCTCATTGGGATTATTGGTGGAAGTGTTCTTATCATTTTCGGACTGGTGACTTTTTTTAAAAAGTACAAGGTTAGCACGAAGCGTGGTATTGAAGTGAAAGTAAGTGTTTCAGGTGGAGGCAGGTTACGC
>CAYXIT010000105.1:0-848 GCA_964465275.1 uncultured Bacteroidales bacterium
CGGAATAACCGGCATAATACTTCCTAAATACACGTCCGATAATGATTAAAAAAACCACACTTTTTTTAGCCGCAGGATTTGTTCTTTTATGGAATTCGGGTTTTATAGGAGCGGAATACGGACTTCAATACGCCGGACCTTTTACTTTGCTCTTCTGGCGTTACCTGGCATTAACCCTGGTTATGATTTTATACCTGTTGGCCCGAAACCGTTTCCGATGGGTCGGCTGGAAAGTGGCAGCATCCAATATGCTCATTGGTGTGCTGGCGCATGGTGTTTGGCTTAGTTGTGCATTACTGGCACTGGATTACCAGGTACCGGCGGGGATTGTAGCTTTGGTGGTGGCATTGCAACCCCTGGCTACGGCTGCATTTTCCGGTTTGGTTACCGGTGAAAAAACAAATTTCTACCAGTGGCTGGGTGTGGCGATTGGTTTTCTGGGTGTTGTCCTAACCGTAAGCTTTCGCATGGATTTCAGCAGCTATACTTCAGTTTTTGGTTATCTGATCCCTTTGGGTTCTGTTATAGGGATCACTGCAGCAAGTCTGATACAACGACGTATGGAAGTAAAAAAAGGACCCAATAAATTACCCGTTGATCAGGCCCTGTTTTATCAAAGTTTTGCAACAAGTTTAGCTTTGGCTTTACCAGCTTTTTTCATTGAAAACCTATCGACCCAATGGGAGCCCGAATTTATCTATACCATGGCATGGCTGATTCTTGCTGTTTCACTGGGCGCATATGCCCTGATGTGGCTGTTGATTGAACGCATCGACGCTACCCGCGTAGCCAGTTTGTTTTACCTGGGTCCCCCGGTAACCATGTTCATGGCCTGGGTGGCCTTCGGA
>CAYXIT010000105.1:888-4101 GCA_964465275.1 uncultured Bacteroidales bacterium
TTGATTATCGTATTTGTGGGGGTATTATTATCACAGTTCCGCAGAAAGGTGCTATTAAGGCAAAATAATTTGCCTAAAAACCGGCCACGAAACCCATGTTGAACTTGCTGTATTCACCCCAGTTATAATGATCCACCAGGGAATATTCTGTGGCTATTCTTACATTCCTTCTCATAAGATAACCTGCATGAAAAGTGTAGGAGCGATATTTCACCTGATCAAAGTCACTTTGAACATCATTAAACATACACATCAGGTACCAGTCGCTGTCATCGCCTCTTGGCATGTATAGTAATTCAGCCAACATACCGTTAGTTTCAATGTCACTATTTGTAGCAAGGCTGTTTTCAGTAAAAAATACTTCAGAATCCATGCGCGTGAGATACTGAGCATTTAGTTCAAACATATCAGTAATTGAAAAGGTAAGATCAGGTCCCCAGATGAAAACATCATTGGTTATTTCATCATTAAAATTATTTTGCTGCTTTTCACGGCCTGTATATGCAAAAGCTCCTATCCGAAGAAAATCTCCGATATCTTGCGATATTCGACCAATATAGCTCTTGTACTTGTCCTTGTCGAACAAATTATTTTGGGATTCCGGTATCCCGTTTCCGTTAACAACTTCCATCACAAATGAAGTACCTGTATCCAATCCAAGGGTGATCATAACCCCTTTTTCATATTTAAGGTTTATATCTGAAATCCCAATTTGTGCGGTATAGAGTTGATAGTCCTCCAGGGTCAGGCGTAGTTCCCTCTTAAACAGTGGGTCTGATACCTGAAACTGACCCAGGTAAATATCAAGATCAATATTAAACAAATCATTATACATGAGAAAAGCGTCTTCCACACCCGCTATTTCACCTTTTTCATCCATGTAGAAGTAGAAATAATAAGCCAGATTTTCACTCAACTGCCCACCAGACAGCAATTTAATCAGATAAGGTGATTGGAAGTCACTTCCCTTACTATTATTGAAATTGACCGTAACAAAACCATCCATTCTTATAGCAATTGGAAGATCTCGGATCAGCGACAGTTTCTCGTCACCGGCAGGCACAAAATAGCGTGGTGACTCTTCATCAGAGAGTTTGAAACCGTTTCCTGCAAAAGTATCACCATAGGGCTTCAGTTTTGGAATAGAAGGTGTATGACAGGTTTTGCAGCTTAGCCGGTATTTCCTGGCAAAGGATGGTATTGCAGAACTCTTTTCAGCGATAAAACCAAATACAATACCAATTAGCAAGGTAAAAAGTAATTCTCGTTTCATACTGATTATTTTTTTTAGGGTAATACTGTTATTTCAGTAGAATGTCGGTTAATTTCATGAATGGCATATTCCTCTTCAGGAACATTCAGGAATTCTCCTACGGGTTTTACCAGCAACCGATAGTTCATTACAGCTGTAACTTTAAGTTTCCCTGGTGCAACTTCATAGGGAAGGTTGAAAGTAAAAGTTTCAAGTTTTGTTTCCCTGGGGCCTATTCGATAATCCACGCCCAACGAAGCTGTATTCCACTGCATCAGGGTCATTCTTCCCTGCGGATCGAAGTACGGCATACGGAAAATGCGGTCACCCAACGGAACATCTTCACGCTTCACACCCTTAAAATCAGGTTTCTGCAGTGGAACACCCATATCCTGGTAGGCCAGTTTATCGCTTGCTATGGTATATTCTTCACCCTCAAATCCTTTTTCATCCACTTTCAGATGATAGACATTACCCTTTTCATCCTCGGCTTCTACGTGCAACCAAACTATCCTGTCTTCTACCGAGCCGGTGGGGAATTTGTGACCGGTTTTCTGGTTGAATAATGCAACAGTAAAAACGGCTACATCTCCGGGAACTGTTTCGTTCACATCAGGCTGTATGCGCAGTTCTATTACGCCGTTAAGTTTGCCCGGATCATGAGCCCCGTGAAATAAATGTAGTTTGGCATCAGGGTATTTTTCTCCCATACTTGCAGTCCTGGTATTTGCTTTTGTCATGTGGCAATCCTGACATCGCACACCTTCTTTTGAATAAGGGCCTTCTTCCCATTCCAGTTGCGTGGATTTCACCCAGGCACCAAAGGAGCTTTTTTCGTTGTGGCAAATACCGCAGAATTTTGCACTGCTGTGCAATTCTGATCTCATAATCTCATGTTCCGGTGAATCCGTTTTTCCTTTGCGGGAACTGTATTTAGTATTGCCGCTGGTCATGATGTAGTTGTGATTGTAGGCGGTATCACCATCAATTGCTTTAATAAGATGGCAAACTTCGCATGAAACCGCTTCATTGGCCCTTGATCCTTCTTCAGGCCTTGGTGGAGGAACATCACCGGAGAGCCAGGCCATGGGCGTATGGCAGCCATTACAACCTTCATGAACTTTAGCCATTTCAGGGTCGTTTTCTGAATGAGCTACTGCGAGTTGAAAGTATTCTATTTCATCCCAGTGGTGAGTATATGCTTTTGACATCATGGACTGCGACCATTGCTGGTAAAAAGCATTATGGCAGGTTTTACATTTTTCCGGCTTGTCAAAATCATCATATTTGAACTCACCGAACTGATTATTCCTTATTTCATTGGCCATAAAGCCGGTAATCATGATAAAAAGGGCTGAAGCAAAAAGCAGAGGTTTGAGTTTCATAAGTTTTAGTATTTAACTTATTAAAATCAAACTTACTAAAAAAGAAACATGAAATCAAGTTACTGAACTAATTTCCAGCATATTTAGAACGATTACAAATAAGAAAAAAATTAACTAAAATCTGTATCTATATTAAATGTGGGAAGTCAGAGCTTATTGGCTTTAAAACGTGCGTAAAATGTCAGCATAAGGAAGGCAGCTACCGCAAAATAAAGCATAGCAGGCACCGGCAATGGATCGCCACCGGCATATGAATGCAAACCCGACAGATAATAATTCACACCGAAATAAGTCATAAGGATGGATCCCAGACCAAAAAATGCCATTGTATTAAAAGCGAATAATGAACGAAATGCCGCAATTTTATTGGAGTGTATGATAAAGCTGTAAACAATAATGCTGATCAATGACCAGGTTTCTTTCGGATCCCAGCCCCAGTATCTTCCCCAGGATTCATTGGCCCATATTGCTCCAAGGAAAGTACCGGTAGTAAGCAGGTAAAGCCCGAGAGTAAGACTTTTATAATTAATTACTGTGAGTTCTCCTATGGTTGACAAAATGCTATCGCGGTTGATA
>CAYXIT010000105.1:4111-7587 GCA_964465275.1 uncultured Bacteroidales bacterium
AAGGCAGATCAGGCCCAGGATTGCACCCATACCCAGGAATGCGTAACTAGCTGTGATTACAGAAACATGTAGTGTGAGCCAATATGAGTTGAGAACAGGCATTAGTGCAGTAATGGTTGGGTCCATAAAACTGAGCCTTGCCACCATCAGGGTAAAACCGGCAAGCAAAGCAGTGGATGCCAAAGCCAAAGGAGATCGTCTTGCGAAAAGCAGGCCGGCAAGTATAGTCACCCAAGATATGAAAACCATGGTTTCGTATCCATTACTCAGGGGAGCATGTCCGGCTATATACCAGCGAATGCCTATTCCAGTGGTATGAACCAATAATCCGACACTCATGAGAATGAGCATGAGAACAAATATCCAATGACGAGGTCTTTGTCTGTGTAGTAAATTATATATCAGGATAATAAGGTACAGAAAACCAGCAGACATGTAAAACGGGAACAGCTTTCCATAAATCCCGCTTCTGTGGTAAAGAATCTCAGCCTTTATTTTTAAATCGGAAGGCAACTCATAGCCGGCATACTCACGCTGATAGCTTTTAATCGTTTGTATCTGCCGGATTGCCTGTTTTACATCGCCGCTTCTTACAGACATATAAAGGTTACCCATAGAATTCGAAATAAACACTGAATCGTTAGCCTGCTGCACACTAATGGCTGCCTCAGCAGGATCCAACCAATGGTTTGAGTTTGTTTGCACCGGGAAAATCTGCAGTAAACCACCACTCACGATCATGGAAATAATATTCAATCTTTCATCTACCTTCAGGATTTCCTTATCAAGCTTGTTACGGGCGGCAGGAGGCTTGTTGTATATTACTTCTACCTGTTGCTGAAGAAGGTATTCTCCTGTTTGCAGGTTCACCAGGTCAGAAACTGCTGCATATTCTCCTTTCAAGCCTGCCATCTGGCGAATGTTTTTATCAGATACTCTTATCAAAGGCTCGTTGAGCCAGCTATTTGACTCAAGCAAGAATCCCATGAATACCTGTACTGGTCCTAAACCTTTATAGTGATCATCACGGCTAACCTTGCGCAGGATTTCATGGCTGAGCGTGTAAACCGGCTTAGTACGCCCATTGTTATCCTGAACCAGAACCTGTCCAAACTCTTCAGCCACTTCTGCCTGCGGGGCCCAGCCCTGAGCATGAACGGAAGCGATTCCGGAAGCAGTCATCAACAGTAGAATTGCTGCCTTTTTTGAGCCGGATCGCCACCTGGCGGCTGTTATGCTGCGGAAGAGCGAATGAGGATTTAAAAGGCTGATGATAATAAACAGAAACAGAATACCATAGCCTGTATAAGTTAAAGCCATACCTATCGGGTCATAATTTACCGCCAGTAAACTGCCTTTCTCATCTTGATCATACGAATCCTGAAATATCCGGTAACCCTGATATTTCAAAACATTGTTCATACTTACCTGCACAGGTTTTTCCTGCTTTCCGTCATGCAGCAAAAGCTTGCTTTTAAATGCTGAGGGAGTGCCTGAACCAGGATATCATTCAATAATGAAATTTTTAAGCTGAAGTCCAAATGGCATACTGATGCGACGAGGGCCATAATCGATCTGAAGGTTATGTCCTTCGTAGGAAAAGATAGCAGGCATTACTTCCTGATCGTTCATCCATAAGAAAATATCCTGTGTCCCCGCGGGGCCTGCTATTTCAAACACCATGGCATCGGTCATAGGGTTTTCCACACGCGAAGCATGAGGCTTCATCTCTGCAGCATCTTCAATATAACCCTGATATTCCAGTGTAAATTTTTTTCCGGCAAGATTGAAGTTTTGGCGGTAATTATCTTCCGTAATTGTTGTCACAGAAAAGGCCTTATAATGTTGTTCTGCAACTTTTCCACTATCGTTTATAACTTCTGTTTTCAAATATGGAATATGACTGAGAAAATAATCCTTTGTTTCCCCTTCGCGCAGGTGTATAGTTCCTTCTTCTCCGAAATACCTGGTAATACCTCCGCCAAGAATGATTATAATAAATGCCATGTGAAAAAGCATCACACTGATCTTCTCTTTACGGTAAAGCTTGTCAATTATTAGTCTTCCTGTAAGATTGATCATGGTAAGCACCAACAGTGCTTCAAACCACACAGAGCCATAAACCAGTTCGAAAGCTGCCCGACTACCATGATCATTTTCTACAAAAGTAGCTGCTGCCATAGAAATTATAAGGAGTGCGAACAGCAGCCCCATAAACTGGAATGAAAAAAGAAACAGCAGATGTTTACGCATAAATAAGTTTTAACAGTTTTGTAAAGTTATAATTGACTAAAAAGAAACTACCGTTTAAATAAACGTTTTTTGTCCTGATCTGACTGTACCGTCTATTCTGTTCAACAAAATATTTATCCCGTTTTCTTTTAAGTATTCATCTACCGCCTTTCTGCATCCTTCCCAATGACCATAGTCGTCAATCAGTAAAACACCATTGATCACCAACTTAGGATATAAATATTGTAATTCGTGTTTGGTTGACTCATACCAATCAGTATCTAAATGAAGTAATGCTATATCCTCCTCCGGCATATTCTCAGGAATTGTATTTTCAATCTTTCCTTTAATATACATAATATTCTCTTCAGGGAAATCAGTCAACCTCATGTTGTTTTGAACATCTTCCAGGTCTGCTAAACACCAAACAGATTCTTCCTTATTGTTTTCGTTCTCCTTTAATAATACAGATGCATGATCACCCCTGAAATCTATGTCGTGTTCAGTAGGTGCTGACATGCCCTCAAACGTATCAAACAGATATATTTTTCTATCAGATATATTGCGATTACTCAGCATTTTTGCAATCAACATGGCGCTTCCTCCCCGCCAAACCCCACAAACAACAATTGAGCCTTGTATGTTACTTTCAATTATATAGTTAACTGAAGTATATAAAGCATACATGGGCTCAACCGACGTCATTGTATAAGGTTTACATAAATTATATATTTCCCAGAATTCGGGTTCTTTTATATCGGTATACGAATAAGTATCCTTATCAATCCTATTTACTGTATAACCCAATTTCGAAATAAGTTCTTTTAATATTTTCTTCATTTTTATGGTTGGTTAATCTGATTATGGGTTAATTTAACTGTAATAATTCGATCATTGCGTTTCGATGAACTCAAAGAAGCAATGGCATCAGCCCTGTTCCATAATTTTATTAAATCATAAATGTCCTTTCCGAAGGCCGCCAGTAGGCATCCAATCTGTATTTGATCCGTTTTAGTGAGCACCAATAATTACTTTAATCTGATTCGTTTTATCATCTTGACCTTGTGCAAGAGAGAAACAAAATATTGTAAACAGCAGGGGAAGTATTTTCTTCAATGAATTTTTAAATTTAGTGCCTGTCAAACGAAATAATTTAAATTCTATTGTATACGAAGGTTGAACATAAACACATTAGCCGCATACACTGACTTTTCATAAAAGTATTAAATTTTCAATAATCTTTA
>CAYXIT010000105.1:7597-11412 GCA_964465275.1 uncultured Bacteroidales bacterium
GATAATATCTCCCATATAATCTTTATCATAATCTATGAAACCTTTTCAGCTATTGGGTTTGATGTCTTATTGTATGCCGGGGTTTATTAATTCATCTATGAGGCTAACTACAATTAAACCAGTGACTATATTAATCCTTTTATCGATAACTATTTTGAGTTGCTCTTTAAAAGGTTCGGAAAATGGCAATAATGTACTTCCAATAATGTAAATTATTGTTGCCAATAAACTTATTCAAAAAAGTTGTAATGCTATTTTCACCGGGAGAAATCATTTAATTGTGTTATCATTTTTGTAGGAATGGAACTATTTCTTGATTTAAGCTGCAAAATATTGTGGCGTTGATTTCCCGGAATACATTTAATCATTCTTGCAAACATTGTTCCAGTAAGGATTTTATAAGTCGTAAACATAGCAATTTTAGCATTATCCGGTAAGCTTAATGATTTTGTAAATTTTTGCCATTGAGCATCCGGGTGTTGAGCAAAAAACATTAAGCCTTTTGTCCAGCATCCTAGAAAAACATAATCATAGGAAGAAAGATCAGTTTCATGAAAATGCTCTACTGATGCTACTTTGGTATCTATCTTTTTGCTGATTAAATAATCAGCTATTTCATAGCTAAATTGCTTCGTAGTACCTTTCTTACTTTGGTAAATAATTATTGCTTTTTTCATAATCGTATAATCTTTATGCATTTACAATTAGTTCGTTAAGTTTTATATTAGGATTCCTGTATTGTTTTTTATCGGGTTCAAAATTTGGATGAGTGATAGCAAATTCAGGGCACCACTGAATGCAGGCATGACAGAATTCACAATTATCGGAAAATGTTGGTTTTTTTGAGTCCAGAATTATATTGGCTCGGGGGCATACCCTAACGCAGGTTCCACAGGCTGCACATTTATCGCTTATTTCAAAATCCAGAGATGCTTTTTTAAAGAAATCCATTCCATATTCATGAAAAATAGAACCGAAATAATTTGCAGGCCATGAACTGGTTTCCGGCTTGTGTAAAGTTTCATTTTCAATATCGAATACAATTTCTGATAAGCGTTCTTCACCGGTTTTTAAGTGCTTCCTTTTGCTGTCAAGACTAATAATGATATTATCCAAAGTATTTTTTTTCGCCAAACTGGCACATGGAGCTTTGATAATAAAGCCGGCATTTAAGTCTAATCCTTTTTTCCGAAGAATACTTTGCACGACCTTGAGTGTTTTCCCCGGAATTCCAACACAACTGACAATAGCGAAAATATATGGGTTTCCATGTAACCGAAGCTTTTCAATGAAATCCACTACTATTCGCGGAAGACCCCATGCATAAACTGGGCAAATAATTCCAATTCTTTCAGAATCACATAGGATACTATCATTTCCAATAAGCTCTGAAATTGAATCGAGATTGTTAGTATTAAGTTTGTTTGCCAACTTCTTTGCAAAATCCAAAGAGTTGCCTGTAGCTGAAAAATAAAAAATGTTCGTTTTCATAATTTTTTCTTTTAATAGTTTAAAGCAAAATTATGATGCAACGAACAGGAAAAATTTGTCCTATGACAAATAATTCAGGTTGTGAAGAATTTTATTATATATTTTTTCTTCGTAACCTGCTTAAAGAACTTTGAGTAATACCCATATAGGAAGCAATGAATTTCAAAGGTACATTTCTTGCAAGATTTGGAAAATTCTTAACGAAATACTGGTACTTTTCAGTTGCAGACCCAAAATTTAGAAAATTTCGCATCTGGATCATTTTATTTAATGCCTGAGAAGCAAAAAGGCCTTGAATATGTTCCCATTTTGGAATCTCATCCTGCAGCTTATCATTATTTTGTTTACTAATGCTTAATACTGTTGATTCTGTTACTGCTATGAGATTAAGTTTAGCCGGTTTAGCTTTTTCATAACTTTCTAAATCAGTAAAAAACTGATGCGGTTCCAAAAAATGTTTAACGACTTCAAAACCTTCGGAATTATATATAAAACTACAAATGATCCCATTGCATAAAAAGCCGATTTTTGTACATCTTTTTTCTGCTTCTAAATAATAATGATTTTTAGGAATGGTTTCTGTTTTGAAATAAGAGCAAATTTGTTCTATCTCAATATCTGATAGAATTTTTACTTCATTCAATTGGGCAGAAAGAGCTTCGTATGGTTGTATTTGATTCATTTAAATAGTAAAGATTAAAACTATTTATTATTGCAAAGATAATATCTTTCAGCTTTGCTTACAACGGTCTTGCTATACCTGCAGTTGCGCATTACGGGCTGCTAAACTATTTCCCGATACAAAAAATAACGCGAAGCAGAAACCCTGAAACCTGCACTGCACACGTCCCGCACAGCCTGTCTCGTCTAATGCGGGATCAGATTTAGCATGCTGGCATCTGGCTTTAAAGTTCAAATGATTAAATCATGTTTCTAATCTTGTCTTTTTAACTGTGTACCAGCAAAAACCAGTAAAGAATTATCTACCCAAACTTCTGCAAGTTGAATTATTTCATTTTTGCTGATTAAGTAATAATGAACTGAACTTGAACGCTGCTCAATTTCACCGTTTGGAAGAATCTCCTTGTATGATTCGTGTATGTAAATGTGACTATCTAAAATCCTACCTGAGTAATTATAATCTATAATTTCATTACCTGTATTTTCATCAACACCAGATTCATCTGCACTAATAATTGAGTCACCCTTCACGATCATGTATGAATAGCCAATATAATCAGTAGGCTCATCTTCATCATTAAGAAAAACATTTTTCATTATGATTGTATCATTCGAAGTTGCTAATTCCACTATAATCTTCCCACTTTGCACTATACCTGTATTTCTGTTTACATAATTCTGAAAGTCACCGAGCCATGAACTATTCGAAAACAGAAAAGTTTCTTTTATATCACTATCAGGTACTGATTTGAATTGAGCACTAGCGGTATTGGCTATTTGAACCATTAGAATATATAAAAATAAAGTTGATAGCTTTTGAAAATTCATAATTTAAAAACTTTGTGATTTATTAATGATTTAAAACTTTCTGATTATACTTTTATGTTAATTAATTCTGGCTTCCCGACAAAAATATATATGAGTAACTGCGGGATTTGAAAGTAAAATGTTAAAATTCAGCACAATGTTAGTTTTTGCACGGTTGTTTTAAATTCTGCAAAATACCCGTTAATTTCACATTTACAATATTAAAAAAATTTATTCTTTTATTATTTTTGTTGTTAATACTCCTTTGTCTGATTGCAATTTAATCAAATAAACACCATTAGAGTAATTTGAAAAATCAACATTTTCTGATTGATCAGTTACTGTTTTTTCAATGACTATTTTTCCTGTCATATCCGAAATTGTGATTTTTCGAACATCAGAGTTTAAAAAATCAAAATATATTATTCCACTTGTAGGGTTAGGATAGATTGAAATTCCGTTTGAGGATAAATCAGAAATTCCTAAGAAAGCATTTACAACAACATCAAAACTGCAAGTTTGGGTATTTCCGAAATTGTCGAAAATTGTCCAGGCAATTGTTGTTGTACCTTCGGGCAGTTGCTCTCCGGCAAGGGTTGAAGTGTTGTTGAAATTGTTAATAACGCTTGCTACTTCGCAATTATCATCAGTTGTAGTAGGGTCAAATTCTGTTCCCTGAACGGTGTATGTGTGCGTATTATCGGCATCAACTGTTTGGCTTGTAATGCATGTAATTATTGGGTCTGTATTATCAACAACATCAACATTAAAAATAACTTCTGCAAAATTCCCTGCATCATCGGTTGCGGTTAAAGTTACCGTATTTAATGTTCCGG
>CAYXIT010000106.1:0-4168 GCA_964465275.1 uncultured Bacteroidales bacterium
CGATGATCATGAATAAAAACCTTGCCCGGTTTTCGATGGAACCGCCAAATTCATCTGTTCGTTTATTCGTTGCATCCATGATAAACTGATCGATGATAAACTTATCGGCTTCTGTAAATTCATTCATGGGCTGGGCAACGATCAGGGTACTGATGTTTTCCAGCACGGTAGCATCGGCATTGATGGCAATACGGTCTACATCATAAAAATCTTCCAGTTCAAATGTTATATCGGCAACATAACGCAGTTCGAGCTCTCCGTTACCTTCCAGGAATGCCACCCTGGGTTTGTTGGTAACGGTAAGCTTATGGATGGTGGTTGCCAGGTTGTATTCCAGTGCCTGGGCTGAGTTATTGAGCACATCTTCCGACGACATTCCCATCTGGTCCTGCAAAAGAGATAACGGAATTTCCCTGCCCTTGTAAGTGGCCAGGAGACCCGGAAAGATGATCTGCTGAGAACTGGCATCTTCTGCGGTTACCTGCAATTGGGTAGGCTGCAGACCTTTTGATGCGAGCATCTGGTAATTTTCTTCAGTGCGATCCCAATCGCCCTTTACTGTAGGATTGATAAACTCATACTGGATAAAATCGGAATAGGCCCTGAACTCATCCAGCATCTCACGCGTTTGGTTGCGCAGGCGTCGGAATCCGGCCGGGAAATCGCCTTCCAGGTAAACCCTGAAATACACAATATCATCCAGCTCATGCAACATTTCGCGGGTGGCATCGGTAAGGGTGAACCGCTTCTCGGTGGTAAGGTCGATGCGTGTAAAATATCGTGACCCGATCAGATTCACCGCCACAATAACCAGCAGACTCACCAGCAAACTGATGACATTGTGCTGTCGTACATTAAATTTCTTAGCAGTTTTGTTTTCTGAATCTATTTTTTGCATTTTATTCATTTTCTAAACCTAAAATCGCCAGCACTCTCAAATCCGAATATCGAACCTAGCCGCAGGCGGGCTCAGCGAAGCTAATATCGAAATCCAAAAATTTCACTTTTCCACTTTCCCACTTTCTCACTTTCTTACTTTCCTAATAACTCAATAACCAATAACCAATCACTATTCACTATTCACTATTCACTATTCACTATTCACTAATCACTGAATCCTACCATTTCCTGCTCTCCAGTTTCACCTTTGTCAGCAACAGAAATATAACGATTAAACTGAGAAAATACAGCACATCACGACTATCAACCACGCCCCGGCTGATGGAAGTATAATGGGCGTAAATGCCCAGATTACGTATAAACAGATCGAAATTTCCGAACATATCCAGCGAATAAATAAACTCAAAACCGATGTATGCAAAGCCACACAAAAAGATGGAAACAATGAATGAAACGATCTGGTTATCGGTAAGCGATGAAGCAAATAATCCGATAGACACAAAGCCTGCTCCCAGGAACAGCAGCCCCAGGTAAGATCCCCAGGTGGCTCCCATATCCATATTTCCCGGCGGAAAACCCAACTGGTATACACTTATCACGTAGATCAGCGTGGGTAAAAGGGAGAACACCACCAGCACAAAAGCAGCAAGGTATTTTGCCAGCACAATGCGCGTATCGGTAAGCGGTTTGGTTAACAAAAACTCAATCGTTCCGCTTTTCTTTTCATCGGCAAAAAAGCGCATAGTAATGGCCGGTATAAGAAATAGAAACACGAACGGCCCCATAGAAAATAACCCTTCAATATTGGCATAGCCCGATTGCAATATATTGGTATCGAGCGGAAAAACCCACAGAAACAAGCTGTTGATCACAAGAAATACCGCAATGGAAATATACCCGATAAGATTATTGAAGAAGTTATTGATCTCTCTGAGAAAAAGTGTAAACATGAATTTTTCTGGTTTTACAAATCTTTTTTTTAGTTGTATCGATTAATGAATAAAGAAAAACTTCAGAATTTCAGACAACAATAATCTGCATCTTAGGTTAATAAAAAGTCATTAATCCTCTTCAAATTCCACCACTACACTATCGGTAACCTCCAGCCCCAGCAGGCTTGATGCCTTTCCCTGATTAATGGCAATTTCGAGAAACCCGGTTGACCCGAATAATGCCAGCCGCTCGCCCGGTTCCACATCGGAATATGAAGTTCTGAGTGTACTGATAGCATAACCCGATGACCTGAATTTTATTGCATAAGGCCTTCCCTTACCTACTTTACGAAAGGTTGACTTATCAATATTTACAAATACGTTTTCATAGTCATCCACAAAAATTATCTTTCCTTCAATCCTGTTTTCAGTAATTACAGGACGAAAGGCCAGCATTTTATTAAGTGATTTGCAGGGAGTACCCAGCGACGAAAACTCCTGGCCCGAAGCAATCATGGCAGCAGCCTTCACAAACACATCACGGGTTGAAAAAGTGAAATAATCTGAGTCCTGCATTATATCAAGTTCTATAGCTTCAAATTCTTTGTCTTCAAACAACAATGAAAAAACACCATTATCGGCCCCGATGAAATACATGTCATTGGATTTTACAATGATGTGCGGCGATTCAGTTCCTGCTTCAGTATTTACCGCCAGAATGTGTATGGTACCGGGCGGAAAATCGGGATAAGCGTTTTTCAGAATAAAACTGCAACTCATGATATCAAATGCAGGAAGTGTATGTGTAATATCAACAATTCTGGCATCAGGTATCTGCCTCAAAATACTTCCCTTAACCGAAGCCCGGTAATGGCTGTTAAGGCCCCAATCGCTGATCAGTGTTATAATGGTCATCGAACTTGTTTTTTCCGGGTTGAACAAAAAAACCACTGGCTTTTGCAAAAATAACAAAAGCCACGTATCAAATGTAAAACAATTTGAAGCATATCAAATAATAACCCGGAATTATTTTGTTATTTTGCAAAGGAAATTGATTACTCACAAACATTTTTTATACTCAGTGACCAAAAAAAACACAATTGAAACAATACCCGCCGGAGAACTGGTTATCCAACTTGAGGCCATTCATCCTTCCGATATTTTCGGATTGAGAGAAGAGCGCCTGAAACTGCTCAGGAAGCTTTTTCCCAAAATAAAGATCATAGTTCGTGGAAGCGAAATCAAAGCCATCGGCGATGATGATGAATTGTCGTTTTTTGAGAAGAAGTTTCATCAGATCCTCGATCATTTTGAGAAACTGGGCAAAGTAACCGATGAAGCCATTCTGGAGATCATTGCTTCAGGTGAGGCAAAAACCATTTCTGATGTAATAGAATCCGAAACATCCGGTGTATTGTTGCATGGCCGCAACGGAATGATCATAAAGGCGCGCAGCCCCAACCAGCAGCGTATGGTTGATTCTTCTGCAAAACATGACATGATCTTTGCCATTGGTCCGGCCGGAACGGGTAAAACATACACTGCAGTTGCTCTTGCGGTGCGTGCATTAAAAAACAAGGAAGTCAGAAGGATCATCCTTACACGTCCTGCTGTAGAAGCCGGAGAAAACCTGGGATTCCTGCCCGGCGACCTGAAAGATAAGCTCGATCCATATCTGCAACCGCTGTATGATGCGCTCAGAGATATGATACCTCCGGCACGACTGGAAACGTACCTGGAAGATAAAACCATTGAGATCGCTCCCCTGGCGTTTATGCGCGGACGAACGCTCGACAATGCTTTTGCAATACTGGATGAAGCCCAGAATGCTACCGAAAGCCAGTTAAAAATGTTTCTGACACGCATGGGCAAATCGGCAAAATTTATCATTACCGGCGATATTACCCAGATCGACCTGCCACGTAATCAGACATCAGGGCTGATTATCGCAACCCGTATTCTCAATAAAGTGAGAGGTATTGACTTTGTTTTTCTGAATGAAAAAGATGTCATACGCCACCCGCTGGTTACCAAGATCATTAAGGCGTATGAAGGAGATAATAGTTAGTTTATGACAGTAACTTCAACCAAATTCCTTTTTCCCGGTCAGAGATCCTTTTACAAGGGGAAAGTGCGTGATGTGTATAATATTGAAGATAAAATCCTGCTGATGATCGCCACTGACAGGATTTCAGCTTTTGATGTAGTACTTCCGGCAGGAATTCCATACAAGGGCCAGGTATTGAACCAGATTGCCGCCCACTTTCTTGACAAAACAGCTGATATTGTTCCCAACTGGAAAATTGCCGACCCCGATCCGGTTGTTATGGTCGGAC
>CAYXIT010000106.1:4215-5993 GCA_964465275.1 uncultured Bacteroidales bacterium
ATATGCGGGGTAAGCATGCCTGATGGGATGAAAGAAAACCAGGCTTTTCCCGCTCCTATCATTACACCCTCTACAAAAGCAGAAGAAGGTCATGATGAAGATATTTCAAGGGAAGAGATCATCGGAAAAGGAATTGTTGCAGAACAAGACTACAGTAAACTTGAGGAATACAGCCTGAAGCTTTTTGAAAGAGGAACCCGGATGGCTGCAGAGCAAGGACTTATTCTCGTTGATACAAAGTATGAATTTGGAAAAGCAGGCGACAAAATCTATCTCATAGATGAAATACACACACCCGACTCTTCGCGATATTTTTATGCCGATGGCTATGAAAAAAAACTTCAGCAAAATCTCCCCCAGAAGCAGCTTTCAAAAGAATTTGTAAGAGAGTGGCTGATGGCAAAAGGATTCCAGGGAAAACCGGACCAGCAATTACCCCGAATGGATGAGGATATTGTTCAACAGATATCCAACCGATACATTGAACTTTTTGAGAAAATTACCGGTGAAGCCTTTTTGAAAACTACCGATATTGATGTTTTGCAGCGCATTGAAAATAATTGCCGGTTGTTTCTTGAAAAGCAATACTAAAATTCAGGAATGCAGTAATTTTTCCGTTTTGTAATATTTCCAATCAGATCTTCTATGATTTGAAAATTGTATGCATTTGCCTGCTACCCTGCCCTATTCCTAACTTTTATATATAAACACCTGAACTTGTATCACTTAACAATTTCAGGCAGTAACACGTATTTTATCATTCAGTAAAATTGTTGTAAAATCTGTGTTTCTCGCAAAACCTTACAAAAATCCACACGTAGAAGAAAAACGAATCCTTATGAATACGAAATATCTTTAAGTGAAATCTATCGTTTGTTATCAGGGGAAAAAAAATAAGAATCAGTGTTTAACTGATTTATATTGACTTGTATTGGTATATTTTTGCTGCATTGAAGAAAAATTTTATCCGGAAACGAACGATCAATACCATTCTGAGATGATAAAAAAAATCATTCTATCTATTTTCCTAACAATCCCGCTACTTCTCATTGTAAGCGAGGGTGTTGCCGATGAACCGGAAGTATATATTGAACCTTCAGCTGATATAAACCGCCTTTGCAAAGATTCAGATTTTGGATTAACAGGTCGCGGAATGCATGGCACGGAAAACTTTGTGCAACACAAATGGGAAAACAGCGGGGAGAATATTTTTGCGGGAACCGATGGCCCTTTTGCGGTTATCAGACCAGGGCGACCAGGAAAAAACACCATAACCTATACTGCAACAGACGAGTTTGGTAACCAGGCCAGTTCATCGATAACCGTTACAGTTTTTGATAAACCTGCAAATGAAATTAAAATTACGCGTGGATTTTTCTCAAAAATTTTCGGCAATGAACTACCGGTTACTTTAAGTGCGGAAGCTAATAGAGAATACAGCTATCAATGGTTTAAAGAAAATGAGATTATGGAAGGAGAGATCAATGCAAAGCTTAAAACAGGTGAAAAAGGAAATTACCGTTTAATGATCACATCTGATAAAGGATGTCATTCATATTCAAGACTTATTACGATTGATTAAAAAGTATAGAAAAATCTCTGCGAAAGTACAAGTGAATTAAATTCATAGAAATGAAGAAGATATTACAAAAAAAGCAAACAAATGAAGTAATTTAAAATTATTTAACACCTGTATTTGCTGATTTTATCCTAACTTTGAGGTCAAAATTACCGGCCTCGTATAGTGCGTAGGAATAAATGAACAATCAAACTGGGCT
>CAYXIT010000106.1:6003-11384 GCA_964465275.1 uncultured Bacteroidales bacterium
CGGCGCCTTTGTTGCGGCAGCTTTCCACCTGCTGACGCATGCTTTTTTCAAAGCCTTACTTTTTCTTTGTATTGGTATTGTCGCCAAAAAAGCAGCCACTTATGATATGCGTCAAATGGGCGGTATGCGTAAAATATCTGCTTTTGTATTTGTGCTTATTTCATTATCACTTACAAACCCTGTAAAGGGGCAGTTAAGTGTAACCTTTTCTGAACCTGATGGCAGTGAATTTTGCCAGGGAATATCATTGGCAATAAATGCTATAGCCACAGGTGGTTCAGGAGTGTATGTCGACTACCAGTGGATTGATCCTGAAGGAGTTGTATTGAACAGCCTGGGGGCATCTGCATTTCTGGACATATCGGTTCCGGGAACCTATGCAGTTGAAGTCATCGTAACCGATGATGAAGGAACCACAGGAAGCGGTACTTTCAATTTTACCGTTAAGCCGGGTCCTGATGAGGCAGTCATTACCGCTGATGGTCCAACCACCTTTTGCGATGGTGGCAGTGTTACCCTGTCTGCAACAGCGGGAGTCGGATATACTTACCAATGGCGTAACTCATCAGGTAATATTGCAGGTGCTACAAATCAAACCTATGTAGCAACAGAAGGAAGCAATTACAGGGTAATCATCACTTCAGCCAATGGTTGTACAAAAACATCTGCACCTTTCTCCGTAACGGTGTATCCAAACCCGGAGCCGGTGGCAACCAATTCAGGCCCGATTTGCGAAGATGGAACCGTTCAGTTCTTTGCTTCTCCCGATGGATTTAACTCTTACCAGTGGAACGGCCCGCAGGGCTTTACGTCCATTGAACAGAATCCCGTTCTTGTAAATGTTCCCCTGAATTTTGCAGGAGATTATGAAGTAACCGTAACCGACAATAATAACTGCATAGGTTCAGCAATAACCACCCTGGTTGTGGAACCCCTGCCCGAAGCGCCTGCTTCAGCATCGGTTGATCGCAACGACATTTGTGCCGATGATATAAATGACATTATACTTACCGCCACAGGAGGATCAGGCGACCGCCTTGTATGGTATACAGGAAGCTGCGGTGGAACACAGGTCGGCGAAGGTGTTTCAATTACAATACCACGTCCTGCAGCCACTTCAACTTATTACGCCCGCTGGGAAACTGATGGCGAATGTGCCTCATCCGCCTGTGTAAGCATTGAAGTAAGAATACGGCCTTTGCCTGTTATCACTTTTTCAAATACCCATGTGAGTTGCTTTGGTGGCAATGATGGCAGTTCAACTGCTAATGTAAGCGATGCTACTCCCCCGTTTGATTTTACCTGGAGTACATCTCCTGCCCAAACAACACAAACTGCAATAGATCTCACAGCAGGCGACTATACTGTTGTGGTTACCGATCAGTTTGGATGCACCAACTCTGAAATTACATCCATTACTGAACCCGACCTGCTGGAAGTAACCATTGGTAATGTTACCCATGTGGATTGCAATGGAAACTCTACCGGATCCGCACAGGCACAGCCCACAGGCGGCACTCCGCCCTACACCTACTTATGGAGCAACGGACAAACATCTCAAACTGCAACCGGTCTGGCTGCAGGAAACTATACAGTTACAGTAACCGACGCCAACGACTGTCAGACAATTGAGAGTATTGAGATTACTGAACCTGATGAACTGATTGTAACCGTGACAGATCAAAATGACCCTTCATGCTTTGGCGATAATGATGGTAATATTACTGTTGAAGCAACCGGTGGCACAGGCGATTACAGCTTTAGCTGGGATAACGGCATGAACGGCGCATCAATCACAGGGCTTACAGCAGGAACATACGAAGTAACCGTTATAGACGAGAACGGATGTACCGCTTTTCTAAGCATCCTACTTGATGAACCCGATCCACTTACTGTTTCATTTTCCAATATAGTAGATGTGGAATGTTTTGGTGAAGAAACAGGATCTGCAGCAGCCAACCCTAATGGAGGTACTGCACCATATAGTTACTTATGGAGCAATGGTCAAACCGGACAAACAGCCACGAACCTGGGTGCCGGAGACTATACTGTTACAATTACCGACATAAACGGGTGTGAAGCAGTAAATACCGTAACAATAAATGAAAACAATCCCATTGTAATCAACGCCATCCTTGAGGATGCCAGTTGCTTTGGGAGTGAAGACGGAAATATCCTTGTGGATGTTTCAGGTGGAACCGGTCCGGGAACCTATTCATTCCTATGGTCTGATGGAACTACAACACAAAACAATCTTAATATTGGTGCCGGTTCTTATACACTTAACGTTACTGATGCAAATTTCTGTACTGCCGAAGAAACATTTGAAATAAACCAGCCTGATAGCATAGAAATAAATGAAACCATCACTCCGGTCACCTGTTTTGAAGGCAATGACGGCTCAATCTCCGTGAATGTAACCGGCGGAACATCTCCTTATTCATACCTTTGGTCAACCGGCGGAACAACAAATTCCATAACCGGACTTGCTTCAGGTACTTATTCGCTTACAGTTACTGATGATAACAATTGTATAGCGGTAGCAGATTTCTTTGTTCCCGAACCAGATGAGATCACCTACAACGTTTTGATAACAGATGTTTTTTGCGCGTCAGAGTCTACTGGATCCATAGAGATAAGCAATGTACAGGGTGGCACTCCACCCTATTCCTTTAACTGGAGCAATGGTGCCGTTACACAAAATATAAGCGATATACCTGCCGGAAACTACACGCTTGTGATAACCGATAGCAATGGCTGTACAGAAGAAGAAACATTTGCAGTTGACGAACCTGAAAATCCATTGATATTAGATTTTTCCACCACAAATGTAATTTGCTGGGGAGAAGCCAGTGGCACTGCCACGGCTGAAGTATCGGGTGGCACACCCTTCCCGGGCGGAGGATATGAGTATCTATGGAGCAACGGAGAAACAACTCAAACCATAACTGATCTATCTGCAGGAATCTACTCGGTTACTGTAACCGATGTAAATGGATGTACCATAGAAGGCTCAGTAGAAATAACCGAGCCCGATTCACCCCTTGAAGCATTTGCAGGTAACAATGCTGTAATTTGCAGCGGGGATAATGAAGGTATTCACGTATTAGGGGGCACTGGAAGTACACCAACTGCTTTGGGCGGTACTGCACCATATACATATCAATGGTCGTCTGTGCCTGTTGATCCCAGTCTTACCGGTCAGGAGAATCTTGAAAACCCAATCGTTTCTCCCACAGTACAAACAGTTTATACTGTTGTTGTAACAGATGATGCAGGCTGTATCGATCAGGATAATACAACAATTTCGGTATACCCGACCGTAGTGGCTGATGCCGGTGGTGATGATGACGACAATATATATATGTGTTCTGGCGGATCAACTCCTTTGGGTGGTACACCACTCGGAACCGGAAATACCGGCTATTATCTTGAAAATCCTAACGTACCCTCTACCCAGTTTAAT
This sequence comes from uncultured Bacteroidales bacterium, assembly GCA_964465275.1. Classification (GTDB taxonomy): domain Bacteria; phylum Bacteroidota; class Bacteroidia; order Bacteroidales; family UBA7960; genus SKVR01. The sequence continues at coordinate 9,470 of CAYXIT010000106.1, forward strand.
TACCGCTGGGAAAGAATAAGTCCAAATCCCCAGTTTATTTCAAACCAGGAACACCCTGTGGTTTCACCAGCCATTACCTCAACATATTTTGTAAGAGTAAGTGATAAGGAAGGTGATAACTGTATTGCCTATGATACCGTTACTGTAGTAATTATACCTGCCATCGTTGTGGAAGCCATTGATGATGACTCGGTTTGTAACGGAAATAATGAAGGAGTAAGCTATACATTGGGTGCAACCATTTCAGGCGGCACAGAAATCCCCGAAAATTATGTAATTGCCTGGACGGCAATACCGGATGATCCGTCACTGGTCGGCCAGGAAAACTTACTTAATCCGGTTGTCAGCCCGGTTGTTACCACAAACTATACTATTACTGTTACAGATTCAGAAGGAGTTGCCTGCGAAGATTCGGATGATGTTACCTTAACCGTGCTCCCTGAGATCTTTCTTGATCCCGGTCCCGACCAGGGTGTATGCTTCGGATCTGATGTAATACTCGGTGGCAGCCCGACAGCAACCGGCGGTTCAGAGAACTTTGAATACCTGTGGACACTTCAGTCGGACGGAAGCTTTGTTTCTGACCTGCCCAATCCAACCGTAAATATCGACTTCACAGCATCACAAACCTATATTCTGGAAGTATTTGATGTAGACGGAGGCTGTTATGTGTATGAAGAAGTTACTCTGACAGTAATTGACGAACCCGTAGTGGTAATTGTTGCAAGTGATGATGAAGTATGCGCAGGTTCTGTTGTAACTCTTACCGCATCAGGTGCTGATGATTACCTTTGGACATCTGATCCTGCAATAGATTTTGAAGGAAATGAAACCCAGGAACAAATTGATGTGGTAGTAACAGAAACCACAACATTTTATGTGGAAGGTACCAACCTTTGCGGAAGTGATGTGGCAGAAGTAACCATTACTGTAATCCCGGGTCCGGTCGTTGATCTTGGCGAAGATCAGGAAGCCTGTGAGGGTGAGATAGTGATCCTGGATGCCGGTGAATTTGACGATGTTGTTTATTTATGGTCGGATGGAAGCACCGAACAAACTCTTGAAGTTACCGAAACCGGAACCTATATAGTTAACGTAACCAGCCTTGATACAGGTTGCAGCAGTAAAGACGAAGTGCTAGTAACCTTTAATCCCCTTCCTGAAGCCTTTACCGGCGATGATCAAACCATTTGCTACGGTGATGAAGTAATGCTGGGCAATGAAGGAGATACCGAGCCCATTCCCACCAATACTTATCTTTGGACGAGTGAACCTGAAGACCCATCTATCAGCGATCCAACTATTTCTAACCCTGTGGTAAGTCCTACAGTAACTACCACATACACATTGGTTGAAACTTACATAGAAACCGGCTGCACCAATAGTAATACAGTTGTAATAACCGTGGTCGGTGGTTTACCCAATGCGGGTGAAGATCAAACCATTTGCGAAGGCGAATCGGTAGTCCTGGGTCCTGATGATCCGGTTGACGGAAACATTTATACATGGACATCAAGCAACGTTGATGAAGAATTTGATAATAACGTTCCCAACCCGGTTGTTACTCCAGGCATTACTACAACCTATACCCTGGTTGAGGAATATACAGAATACGGCTGTATCAATACCGACAGTGTAGTAATCACAGTTAATCCGACACCTTTTGCAGAAACCGGCCCTACTCCTTCTTGACGAGCCCACCAACCATCTGGATCTGGATTCCCTGACCTGGATGGAGGAATTTCTTCAGCAGTATCAGGGAGCCATGATGATCATCTCCCATGACCGGTCTTTCCTGGATCGGGTGACCAATAAAACCTGGGAGCTGAGCTTGGGGCGGCTGACCGCCTATAAGGGGAATTACTCCAAGTATCTGGTGGACAAGGCCCAACGCATGGAGCTGGAACGGTCGGCC
>CAYXIT010000107.1:0-4202 GCA_964465275.1 uncultured Bacteroidales bacterium
GCTGTTGCATTCCTTTTCTGGGCTTATGCCATGGTAAAAGTATACAAGAATAAATATCACCGGGGATGGGTATTTGCTGCAGCCGTAATTACGCTCCTTATTTTCCTCATTCCTCACTCTATGCTTGGATCTGAGATAGACTGGACCCAGGAAGCGATACCTTAAAGATAAAATCAGGAATAAAAAAAGGGGGTGTTCTTAAAAAATAGATACCCCCTTTTATTTGCTATTGCTTGCCGTGGCAATGTTTGTATTTTTTACCGCTACCGCATGGGCAGGGTTCATTCCGGCCCACCTTCTTTTCAACCCTGACGGGTTCTGCTTTACCCCGTGAATCTCTTCCCGGCAAATCACTGCGACCGGCACTCAGTTTACTCATATCGGTCCGGCCGGGAGCGTCTGTAGCTTTAACCTGCGACGGGTCTTTAACGGGTAATTGTGCTTTTAGCAGGAAAGAAATAATATCCTTATTTACTTTCTGAATCATACGCTTAAAAAGCTCAAATGATTCAAACTTATAAATCAGCAGGGGATCTTTCTGTTCGTAAGCTGCACCCTGCACTGATTGTTTCAGGTCATCCATTTCGCGCAGATGATCTTTCCAGGAATTGTCAATAATGGCCAGAGTAATTCCTTTTTCTATAGATAAGGATACTTCACGTCCTTCTGTTTCAAAAGATTTTTTAAGATTTGCAAGCACATTCATGGTCTTCATGCCATCGGTAACAGGTATGGCAATATTTTCATACCGCTCACCGGCATTCTCATAAACGTCTTTTATCACGGGTAAGGCCAGTTGAGCCAGATTCTGATTTTTTTCACGATAACGAACTGAAGCCTGTTCAAACAGTTCATCAGCCAGTTTAAAAGATTTGGTGTCGAAGAAAGTGCTTTCATCAAAAGGAACTTCGATTCCCAGGTTTCGGTACACTTCCATCTTAAAGTTTTCAAAATCTGCAATATCCTGGTGTTCAACTATCATTTGTTCACACACATCATACAGCATATTTGACAAATCCACTGCAAGCCTGTCGCCAAATAACGCATTGCGACGTTTTTTGTAGATAACTTCCCGTTGGGCATTCATTACATCATCATACTCCAGCAGTCTTTTCCTTATGCCAAAGTTGTTTTCTTCCACTTTTTTCTGCGCCCTTTCAATGGAATTTGTGATCATAGAATGCTGAATCACTTCACCTTCCTGCAGCCCAAGCCTGTCCATAATCCGGCTTATGCGATCGGAACCGAAGATCCGCATCAGGTCATCTTCAAGAGAAACAAAAAACTGTGATGAGCCGGGGTCACCCTGTCGTCCTGCCCTACCACGCAACTGACGGTCAACACGGCGCGATTCATGGCGTTCTGTACCGATAATTGCCAAACCACCTGCTTCCTTTACTCCGGGCCCGAGCTTAATATCGGTACCCCTACCGGCCATGTTGGTGGCAATTGTAACGGCTCCCGGTCTTCCTGCTTCTGCTACAACCTGGGCTTCACGCTGGTGCTGCTTAGCGTTAAGAATATTATGCTTGATCTTGCGAAGATTGAGCATCTTGCTGAGAAGTTCAGATATCTCAACAGAAGTAGTACCCACCAATACCGGTCGACCTTTACCAACGAGCGTTACAATTTCATCAATTACTGAGTTGTACTTTTCTCTCTTTGTTTTGTAAACCAGATCTTCCCTGTCTTCCCTGATTATGGGTTTATTGGTAGGAATTACCACCACATCCAGTTTATAGATGTTCCATAATTCACCTGCTTCTGTTTCTGCCGTACCGGTCATACCGGCCAGTTTACCATACATTCTGAAGTAGTTCTGCAGAGTAATGGTAGCATAAGTTTGGGTTGCTGCTTCAATCTTTACGTTCTCCTTTGCTTCAATGGCCTGGTGTAAACCGTCGGAGTAACGTCGACCTTCCATAATACGACCTGTCTGCTCATCAACAATTTTCACCTTATTGTCCATGATAACATATTCATCATCTTTTTCAAAAAGCGAATATGCTTTTAACAGCTGGTTTATGGTATGCACTCTTTCTGATTTGGCAGAGAAATCAGACAAAAGTTTATTTTTCTTTTCGAGTTTTTCCTTCTCGGAAAGGTTGCTTTTTTCCAGTTCTGCCATTTCTGAACCTATATCGGGCAGAATGAAAAACTCTGGATCATCCGATGCACCAGTTATAAGGTCAATGCCTTTATCGGTAAGTTCTATAACGTTGTTTTTCTCTTCAATAACAAAGAACAACTCATCATCTATGATGTGCATGTGTTTGTTGTTCTCCTGCATATAGAAATTTTCTGTTCTTTGCAGGATGCTTTTCATGCCGGGTTCTGAAAGAAACTTAATGAGGGCCTTATTTTTTGGCAACCCCCTGTGGCAGCGCAGCAATAATTCTCCTCCCTTTTTCTCCTTCTCCTTGTTTCCATCACTTGAGGTGAGAAGTTTTTTTGCTTCAGCAAGCATAGAAGTAACCAGCATCCTTTGAGCTGAAACCAGTTTTTCTACTTTGGGTTTCATTTCATGAAACTCATGCTTTTCACCCTGTGGTGTCGGACCAGATATGATAAGGGGTGTTCGGGCATCGTCAATCAAAACAGAGTCAACCTCATCTACAATGGCATAATTGTGTTTCCGCTGGACCAGATCTTCCGGGTTACGGGCCATATTATCACGCAGGTAATCGAATCCAAACTCATTATTTGTACCATAGGTTACATCTGCAAGATAAGCTTGTCTTCTTTCATCGGAACTGGGCTGATGCTTATCAATACAATCAACCTTTAAACCGTGAAACTCAAAAAGCATTCCCATCCACTCTGAGTCACGTTTGGCAAGGTAGTCATTAACAGTAACTATATGAACACCTTTTCCCGGCAATGCATTAAGGTAAACCGGCAATGTGGCAACCAATGTTTTACCTTCACCTGTGGCCATCTCTGCAATTTTTCCCTTGTGAAGGTGAATACCTCCAATGAGCTGTACATCATAATGTACCATATCCCAGGTAATTTCATTACCGCCGGCCATCCATTTGTTTTTATAATAAGCTTTGCCACCTTGTATTTCAATACTTGGCCGACTGGCAGCAAGTCCCTTGTCATGTTCTTTGGCAGTAACTTCTACCACATCATTCTCTTTGAAGCGGCGGGCCGTTTCTTTAATCACAGAAAAAGCTTCGGGCAACAGTTCAATAAGAATGTCTTCTGTTTTATCGTATTGGATTTTTTCAAGTTCATCAATACGATTGAATATCTTTTCTTTCTCATCCATATCCAGGTCGTATGATTCGGCCTGTGTCCGGAGCTGATCAATCTGACTTGTTTCGTCTTTTATGTAATCAGCAATTTTTTTACGAAATTCATTCGTTTTTTCGCGTAAATCGTCATTATTGAGAAGTTTTATCTTTTCATAAGCATCCTGGGTTTGCTTCATAAGCGGCATAACCTCTTTCAAATCCCTGGTAGCTTTGTCTCCAAAAATTTTCTTGAAAATACTCAACATAAAATATTGTGGGTTTTATTATATACTTTGATTTTGCTATTGGGAGATAAAAAAGCCCAAAAGGCAAAGTTAGTCCAATTCTGCTAAAAAATAAATACTGGTTTTATATATTTGCGGAGGTATCAAAAAAGCCGGCTTTTGCCGGCTCGAGATTAATTCTTTCTCTATTTTAATATTCATCTTCATGAAAAAAGAAGTCATCCTTGGTAGGATAATCGGGCCAGATGTCTTCAATACTATCGTAAACATCACCTTCGTCTTCTATTTCCTGCAGATTTTCAATAACTTCCATTGGTGCACCTGACCGCAGGGCATAATCAATTAACTCCTCCTTGGTAGCGGGCCAGGGAGCATCTTCCAGTTTGGATGCCAATTCAAGAGTCCAATACATATTATGTGGTGTTTATAATTTTTGCAAAAGTAATTTTTTTTACAGAATTAACAAGAAAAAAACAACATCTTGAAATTTTCTTTTCAGCTATTTAAATAATATATTCGTTATAAAGTTTTTATCCTTTGTTTTAATCTTTTAAGAAACATCGGCATTTATACATGTTAAATTATTTTATGTTTTTAAAAAAAGACATCGTCGGGCTGTGGTGGCTGTAACGCTTATTATCTAAGATTGTTTAATGTTATAATGAATATGATATCTGTTTTTACTAATGTTAGAGATAACTTTGATACTTTGTTTTAA
>CAYXIT010000107.1:4280-5443 GCA_964465275.1 uncultured Bacteroidales bacterium
TCAGGAAAATTCTTGCTTATGCACAACCCTATAAAAAAATTAGCTGCAATTCACGACCTGTCAGGAATCGGAAGGGTTTCACTTACTTCTGTAATTCCTATACTTTCTTCTATGGGTATCCAGGTTTGTCCACTTCCCACTGCGGTTTTGTCATCGCATACCCAATACCCTGACTTTTACAAAGTTGATCTTACAGAACATCTCCACCTTTTTATTAACCACTGGAAGAATCTCGGACTTGAGTTTGATGCCATTTACAGCGGATACCTTGCCTCTGCAGCTCAGGTTGAAATTGTGGAGCACATCATTGATACTTTTCACAAAGATGGAATTATGGTTGTTGTTGATCCTGTCATGGGCGATAATGGAGCTACTTATGCCTCTTTTGGTATTGAACTGGTCAAAGAAATGCAACGCCTGATAAAAAAAGCAGATGTGATTACTCCCAACCTCACAGAGGCAGCATTATTACTGGATGAGAGATACAGTGAATATATTGATTTGGATACGCTTAAAAACTGGCTTCAAAGGTTATCAGAGAATGGACCATCAACTGTAATCATTACCAGTGTACCAGAAATGCCACGGAATAAAACCACATCAGTAATTGCTTATGAAAGCAAAACACAACGGTTCTGGAAAGTATCCTGTCACTACCTGCCGGCAAATTATCCGGGAACCGGAGATTCATTTACCAGTGCGCTTACCGGCTCACTATTGCAGGGTGATAGCCTGCCCATCGCCCTGGATCGTGCTGTGCAGTTCATCTCTTACGGTGTAAGGGCGACATTTGGCCACAATTATGATACACGCGAAGGAATTATGCTGGAAAGAATATTAAAAACCCTTGACAATCCTGTGAGTATGGGTACTTATGAGTTGCTGGATTAAAAAAATTTAATTTTAAATGTACATTTAAAAAATTTATTTTAATTTTGCGCTGCTGTTTCAGCAAAACTTCTTTGAAAAGATGTTTATAACGAAGAGCGGAGAGAACAGGCTCGCTGATGCTCTGGCAACCCACCCTCCCGGGGGAAGGTGCCAAAACCTGCCTAATTAAAGGAGTTATAAACAAACAAACTTTTTCATGAAGTACTTTTTCATCATCAAATCAGATTTTTTCAGCAAAGTAATTAATTTTACTTCTGTGCTTTTCTTTTTAC
>CAYXIT010000107.1:5453-11322 GCA_964465275.1 uncultured Bacteroidales bacterium
AAGGTGCCAAAACCTGCCTAATGAAGGGAATTATAAACAAAAACTATGATCATGTTTACTACATTTTTCTTTTTAAAATTTCTACCTGCGCAGAGTCTTTTCTGTTTTACCGATCATTTTCCGGCAAAAACTTCAGTCAATAACTTCACTCACAACGTGCATATGTCTATGCGCATGCCTGGCTGCTGATCGCGAATAACTGATCAGTCCGGGCAATATTTTTCTGACTTCCAAGAGAAGCCAATGCCCTATTGTGACCAGGCGAATAAAATGAGATATCTGAATTTCAAAATCCGAAATTTGAAATTCGAAATCCGAAAAATTTCACTAAAACTAATAAACCTATAAACTTATAAACCCATAAACCTATGTCTAAAAATCTTAACTTCGAAACCCTACAACTCCATGCGGGACAGGAACCTGATCCAACAACCGGTTCACGCGCTGTGCCCATATACCAGACAACTTCTTATGTTTTTAATGATGCAGAGCATGCAGCCAATCTTTTTGAACTCAAAGAGTTTGGCAATATTTACACGCGCATAATGAATCCCACTACTGATGTTTTTGAAAAAAGAATAGCTGCTCTGGAAGGTGGCGTCGCAGCTCTGGCGGTGTCATCAGGGCAGGCAGCCCAGTTTATTGCCCTCAGCAATATCCTTGAAGCAGGTGATAATTTTGTGTCTACATCATTTCTTTATGGTGGCACCTACAACCAGTTTAAAGTATCATTTAAAAGGCTGGGTATAGAAGTGCGTTTTGCTCCCGGTGATAAGCCTGAAGAATTTGAGAAGCGCATCGATGAAAAAACCAAAGCCATTTACATTGAATCAATCGGAAACCCTGTTTTCAATATTCCTGACTTTGAAGCATTTGCTGCACTGGCCCGCAAATATGATATTCCATTGATCGTTGATAATACTTTTGGATGCGGTGGATATTTATGCCGGCCGCTTGAACTGGGAGCTGATATAGTAGTGGAATCAGCCACTAAGTGGATTGGCGGTCATGGTACCAGTATTGGTGGCGTTATAGTAGATGGAGGAAGTTACAACTGGGGAAATGGCAAGTTTCCGCAGTTCAGCCAACCGTCTGAAGGTTATCACGGACTTGTATTTTCGGATGTTTTTGGTAAGGATGGCCCGTTCGGTAACATTGCATTCATTATCAGGGCCCGTGTGGAAGGTCTCCGCGATTATGGTCCCGCTATCAGTCCGTTCAATTCATTCCTGCTGATCCAGGGACTTGAAACACTGAGCCTGCGGGCCCAGCGCCATGCCGACAATGCACTGGCCCTGGCAAAGTGGCTTGAGAAACATCCCAAAGTGGAAAAAGTGAATTACCCGGGACTGGAATCCAGTCCCTATCATTCCCTGGCAAAGAAATACCTGAAAAATGGTTTTGGCGGAGTACTTTCATTTACCGTAAAAGGTGATAAGAAACAGACCATACACCTGGTTGAAAGTCTCGAACTGGTGAGCCACCTTGCCAATGTGGGAGATGCGAAAACCCTGATCATTCAGCCTTCAGCAACCACTCACCAGCAACTTACAGAGCAGGAACAACTTGACAACGGAGTACTGCCCAATCTGTTAAGAGTTTCTGTGGGAATTGAACATATCGATGATATTGTGGCAGACTTTGAAAATGGGTTGAATAAAATTTAAACTTTAGAACGCAGATGACGCTGATCGGTTTTGATACAATAAGATTTATATATCAGCGTAAATCATCACTCATCAGCGTCATCCGCGTTCCATCAAAAACCTCCGAAAATGACAAATCATAATAACAAACAAATAATAGGACTCTTCGGCTTTGGCGTGGTGGGTGAAGGACTTTACCATGTGCTGCAGCACAGCCATACTACCAATGCAGAAGTCAGAAAGATCTGTATTTTGGATCCGAAAAAAGAAAGAAGCATACCCAAAAAGTACTTTACGCCGGATGCTGATGAAGTTCTTAACGATCCGGAGATTAACCTGGTAGTGGAACTCATCAACGACTCGGATGATGCATTTCACATTGTAAGTCGTGCTTTGCAAAAAGGAAAAAGCGTTGTATCAGGTAACAAAAAAATGCTGGCAAAACATCTTCCTGAACTTATTGAACTTCAGAAAGAAACGGGTTCAGCATTATTATACGATGCATCTGCCTGCGGATCAATACCGGTCATACGTAATCTGGAAGAGTATTACGATAATGACCTTTTGCTTTCCATAACCGGAATTCTTAATGGCTCTTCCAATTTTGTGCTTTCAAAGGTCTTTAATGAAAACAAGAACTATCCTGAATCGGTAAAAGAAGCCCAGCAACTGGGTTTTGCCGAAGCAGATCCAAGTCTGGATATGGGCGGATGGGATTCACTTTATAAAGTTGTAATTCTTGCTTTGCACGGTTTCGGTACCATTGTAAATCCTGACGAAGTTTTTGTAAGTGGTATATCCAACCTGCAGGGAGGTGATATTCGATTTGCAAAAGAAAAAGGGTATCGATTAAAACTTGTAGCACAGGCCACAAAGATTAATGGAAAAAGTTTTAACCTGATGGTAATGCCTAAAATGGTAACCGAAGATGAATATATCTATAATGTGGAAAATGAATACAACGGAGTGATCATTGAAGGATCATTCTATGAGAAACAGTTCATGTTCGGGAAAGGTGCCGGTGGTCATCCCACAGGAAGTTCAGTACTCTCGGATATCACTGCCCGCATGCACGGCTACCGGTATGAATACAAAAAGCGTAAATATTTTTCCATACCCGAACACACAAACGATGTGGTGGTAAAAGTGTATTTGCGCTTTAAGAATTTGCTGGATTTCAGTCATTTTGAGTTTGATACCATTGATGAGAAACTTTCTTCACACAACTATAATTACGTTATTGGTACCATCAAACTTTCTAATCTCATACATATCAGGAAACTGATTCAAACATTGGATGTGTTTCTGGCGTTTTTTGATATTCCGGAAAAGAAGTTCGAAGCAGGAAGTCCGAAGTCCGAAGAAAGATAAAACATTAAACATGTTAAATCATGAACCAATTTACCTAACTTCTTACTTTCTTACTTTATCATTAACCTATTAACTAATAACCCAATAACCCAACAATGACAATACCCGAACACATAGCCCAAAGCAACGGTACCCCCAGAATCAGCTATGAGTTGCTGCCGCCGATTAAAGGAAGTAGTATCAACACCATTTTTGAAACCCTGGATAAGCTGATGCCCTTCAAGCCGCCATTTATCAATATTACTTACCATCGTGAAGAAGTTTCTTATATCAAACAGGCTGACGGAAACCTTAAACCTACAGTGGTTCGCAAAAGGCCCGGAACAGTTGCTATTGCAGCTGCAATACAGGCTAAATACAAAGTCGATGTGGTACCGCATATCATTTGTGGAGGCTTTTCAAGACAGGAAACCGAAGATGCACTCATTGACCTTGATTTTCTTGGAATCAAAAATCTGCTGGTGGTAAGAGGCGATGGGGATAAGATCACCGGAAGGTTTAAGCCAAATCCTCTCGGACATCGCTATGCTTCAGGTTTGATTGAACAGATCATTGCCATGAACAACGGAGTTTATCATGAACAATATGTTCAGAATCCAACTCATACCAGTTTTTCACTGGGTGTGGCGGGGTATCCCGAAAAACACCCTGAGGCACCAAATAGTGATGATGATTTGCATTACCTTAAACAAAAGGTGGATAAAGGAGCTGAATATATTGTTACCCAAATGTTTTTCGACAATGAAGTTTTCTTTAACTTCGTAAAGCGTTGCAGGGAAGCAGGTATTGATGTGCCAATTATTCCGGGGTTAAAACCGATCAGTATAAAAGAACACATTAATGTATTGCCTCGTACTTTCAGCCTGACTATCCCTCCTGCCCTTGCCAAACAAGTTCAAAAATGTACGGATAACAAACAGGTAAGGGAATTAGGTGTTGAATGGACCAGCAACCAGATAAAAGAACTTATTGCCAACGGATATCCCTTTGTACACATTTATACAATGGGAAAAGTTGACCATATTACCCGGATTTCAGAAAATGTACTTTAAATAAAAACACTCTGCCAAATGACTGCATACCAGCATTTAAAAACGATTCTTGAAAAAAGGATACTGGTTCTCGATGGAGCCATGGGTACCATGATACAACGCCATAAACTTGAAGAAGAAGATTTCAGGGGTGAACGTTTTGCAAATATCAGTCAGAAAGTAAAGGGCAACAATGATCTTTTGAGTTTAACCCAACCCAAAATCATTAGTGAAATCCATGAAGCTTACCTGGAAGCCGGTGCTGATATCATTGAAACAAATACTTTCAATTCCACTTCTATTTCCATGGCCGATTACAAAATGGAAGAGTTGGTATATGAGATTAATTTAGCAGCAGCCCGAATTGCAAGAAAGGCATGTGACAAATACAATCTTTTAACGCCTGACAAACCCCGTTTTGTGGCCGGATCACTCGGTCCAACCAATAAAACAGCAAGTCTTTCACCTGATGTAAGTAGTCCGGCTTATCGTGCCATTACCTTCGATCAGCTTAGAGACTCTTATTACGAGCAAATAAAGGGTTTGATGGATGGTGGTGCCGATATTTTACTGGTAGAAACCGTTTTCGACACATTAAATGCCAAGGCTGCCCTTATGGCAATCAGTCAATACCAGGATGAGCAAAAAATAAAAATCCCGGTAATGGTATCGGGTACCATAACCGATGCCAGCGGCCGCACACTTTCAGGGCAAACCACCGAGGCCTTTCTCACTTCCATCTCGCATCTTGATCTGATAAGTGTAGGGCTGAACTGTGCCCTGGGTGCAGAACAACTCAAGCCTTTCCTGGAAATACTCAGTAATCTGGCACAATTCGCCGTAAGTGCCCATCCCAATGCAGGTTTACCCAACCAGTTCGGCCAATATGATCAATCGGCCACCATCATGGCCGATATCATTGAAGGGTTTCTTGAAGATGGCCTGGTAAACATCATCGGCGGATGTTGCGGTACTACTCCTGAACATATCGAGCGTATTGCACATCTGGCTGAAAAGTATGCTCCACGGCAAATTCCTCAACCATCAAATAATACCTTCCTCAGCGGACTTGAGCACCTTGAAATAAGACCTGATTCTAATTTTATCAACATCGGTGAGCGAACCAATGTGGCAGGATCAACAAAATTTGCCCGTTTGATTAAGGAAGAAAAATACGAGGAAGCACTCAGCATTGCGCTCGACCAGGTTGAGAACGGGGCACAGATCATTGACATCTGTATGGATGATGCCATGATTGAAGCACCGAAAGCCATGACTGCTTTCCTGAATCATATTGCCGCAGAACCTGATATTTCAAAGGTTCCGCTGATGATCGATTCATCAAAATGGGAAGTTATTGAAGCCGGGCTGAAATGCGTGCAGGGAAAGTCTGTTGTCAATTCTATAAGTCTTAAAGAAGGTGAAGAAGAATTTCTGCGTCAGGCAAGGCTGGTAAAACAATATGGAGCAGCCGTTGTAGTAATGCTTTTTGATGAAAAGGGCCAGGCTGATACCTTTGAACGCAAGATTGAAATTGCAGAGCGGGCTTATAAACTTCTGACCGAAAAAGCGCTCTTCCCTGCAAAAGATATCATATTCGACCCCAATGTGCTCGCCATTGCCACCGGTATTAGTGAACATAATAACTATGCACTCAATTATATAAAAGCCTGCAAATGGATTCGCAAAAACCTGCCCCTTGTGCATATAAGTGGAGGTGTGAGCAACCTGTCATTTTCTTTTCGTGGTAACAACATCATCAGGGAAGCCCTGCACTCTGCTTTCCTGTATCATGCTATACAGGCGGGCATGGATATGGGG
>CAYXIT010000108.1:0-11317 GCA_964465275.1 uncultured Bacteroidales bacterium
ATCAGATTTTTCCATTGGATATATTCACCCCTGCCATAGTCATCAACTGCCATCAGGCTACCTGTCATATTCAGTCCGGTATAATCGGCCAGTACAAAAGCAAACAGCCATGCTATGATAATAGCAGCAAAGAATGAAGGGAGCGACATTCCCGAAACCGAGAATACCAGGATAAATTTACTTACAAACGAATTGTTGCGGATGGCTGAGAAAATTCCCAGCAAAACACCCAGCAGCATGGCAAAACTTATAGAAACAAAGGCAAGCAATAGAGTATTCGGGAAAGCAACGGAGAGCACTTCAGTAACCGTTCGGTTGCTCTGGTAGGAACGTCCCATGTAAGGTACTTTCACCACCAGGGCCACACCACCAATACTGAAAAGTTTGGTGTAATTGTATTTGCCTTCATCAAGATAGAAGAAACTTTGCTCGTTGTCGGTTTTATGCAGCGAAAGCGGTGAAAGATCATTTACGTAACTGAGATACCTGACATGAACGGGCCTGTCGAGGCCAAGCTCTGTGCGGATAGCTTCCACCGAAGAAATATCAGCTCTCTGACCCAGCATCATACGGGCCGGATCGCCGGGCAGAATGGTAAAAAGGAAAAATACTACTGTGATAACCCCAAGCATCACAAGCAATCCGTAACCAGTTCGTTTTCCTAAAAATTTCAACACAGTTCGTAAATTTAATAACCTTCTTTATCAGGTTCTTCCAGCTCAAGTTTTATTAAAGCAAAAACAGCATAATTGATGATATCGTAATAGTTGGCATCGATGCCTTCCGAAATCCGGGTAAGTCCTTTATTGTCTTCGATCTGTTTGATGCGGAGCAGTTTCATTAAAATGATATCTGCCAGACTTGATATGCGCATTTCGCGCCACGCTTCACTATAATCGTGGTTTTTGTCGAGCATAAGGCTTTTGGCCTTTTCGTAGTAATGATTGTATTTTTCGGTCGCTATGTCAAGGTCCATATCGGGCTGGTCGGCATGTCCGAGCTCCAGTTGTATAAGGCCCATAACCGAATAATTTACAATACCGATGAACTCGGGTTTGATCCCTTCATTGATTTTTTGTGTACCTTTGCCTTGAATGGAGCGAATACGCTGGGCTTTAATAAAGATCTGATCGGTGAGGGAGGAACTGCGCAATATGCGCCATGCACTTCCGTAATCATGCATTTTTTTTGTGAAAATATCCAGACAGATCTTCCTGATCTGCTCAAATTGCTCATTGGTTTTCGCTTCCATCCTGATTTTAAAAATTTTATGGATTCAACTTTTTCCTGAAAAATACAATGTTGAAAGATACATTTTTTGCACCAAAAACTACTCTCAATTGCAAGGGCAAAATTATAAATTTATCCGCACCCATTGTCATGGGAGTGATCAATATTGGTCCTGATTCTTTTTATGATGGTGGAAAGTACCGCAATAAGCTTGATTTTATTGACCGTGCCGATGAATTGCTCGGGCAGGGTGCATTAATTCTTGATGTGGGTGCTGCAAGCAGCAGGCCAGGAGCACAACTTATTGATCCGAAGCTGGAAATGAAAAGGCTGCTGCCTGCTCTTGAATCTGTTACAGGAAAATTTCCTGATGCATTAATCTCCGTTGATACTTATAATTCAGAAGTAGCAGAAGCTGCTGTTAATGCCGGGGCGCATATAATAAACGATATATCAGCCGGAGAAATTGACTCACGAATGTTTGAAACCGTTGCCCGGCTTAATGTTCCATATATCATGATGCATATGAAAGGCATTCCTGAAAATATGCAGGACAATCCGGTATACGAGGATATTGTTAAGGAAATTATTTTTTATTTCGCCAAAAAAACCGATCAGTTAAGAAATATGGGTGTTCACGATATCATTCTGGATCCGGGATTTGGCTTTGGGAAAAACCTTGATGATAGTTACCGCCTTCTGAACGGATTGGATTATTTTCGCATTTTTGATTTGCCCCTTATGGTAGGTTTTTCACGTAAGTCAATGATAAACAAAGTGCTGGGCACATCTCCTGAAAAGGCACTTAACGGAACAACTGTACTTAACACATAGCTTTGCAGAAAGGCGCCAGAATTCTCAGGGTACACGATGCCCGTGAAGCATTGGAAGCGATAAAGATTGTTGAAAAGTTTAAAGAATGTAATCCGGATAGATTTTTTTAATAACCGGCACATTATATTTCTATCTTTGCGAATGAAAAGTTTTCTGGTTTAACTCTGATATTTTTTTTCAAATGATAATCTCCGGTCTCCCGGCTTTTATTCAAATACGTTTTCTCGACATCATCGATATTTTTCTGGTGGCTGTACTCATTTACTATTTGTACAAAATAATACGTGGTACGGGCGCTTTGAATATTTTTCTGGGAATCATCTCCATTTATATAATATGGTGGCTGGTGCGTTTATTTGAGATGGAGCTTCTTACCGAAATCCTCAGTCAATTCATCAGTGTGGGAGTACTGGCGCTTATTGTAGTTTTTCAACCTGAGATCAGGAAGTTTCTTATTTTGCTTGGTACAAGAAGTTTTCTGGGGAAAAAGACAAGAAATATCCTGGGTCGTTTCTGGCAAACCGGGGAAGAAACAAGATTAAATATAAATGATATCGTAACAGCTTGTGAGCAACTTGCAGCCACCCATACCGGTGCTCTTATAGTAATTACACGGGAGAATAATCTTGATTTCTTTGTGGAAACCGGGCAAATGATGGATGCTATTATCTCAAGGCAACTACTTGAAAATATTTTTTATAAGAACAGCCCGTTGCATGACGGTGCAATTATCATTACCAATAACCGCATACGTGCTGCACGTTGTGTGCTTCCGGTATCGGAAAGTACCATGTTTCCGGCTTATCTCGGGCTCCGGCACCGCGCAGCAGTGGGTATTACCGAGCAATCGGATGCCATTGCCATTGTGGTAAGCGAGCAAACAGGACGGATCTCCTGGGTTAGGGATGGTAAACTGAAAAGAAATATCAAACCGGTTGAACTGAAAGAGATGCTTGTAAAAGAATTTTCTGCCGATTATGAGAAATAATTTAATCAAAAATTTAAACCATAAAATCTGTTCACTATGATCTTATTAGCTGATAGTGGAAGTACCAAAACTGACTGGCTGCTTCTTAAGGAGGGTAAAGAGCACCTCAGATTTCAAACCATGGGTTTTAATCCCTATTTTGTGGATACGAGCCTGGTGTATGATACACTAAAAAAGGAATTTACCGAGAAGTTTGACCTTTCCCTGGTAAAGGAAGTTCATTTTTACGGCGCGGGTTGCAGTTCTGAATCAAAACAGGCTGTGATCAACAATGCTCTGAAACAGCTTTTCCCTTCTGCCGAAACCACTGTTGATCATGATCTGTTGGGTGCGGCGCGTGCACTTCACGGCAGAAACCGGGGTATTGCAGGAATATTGGGCACAGGGTCAAATGCGTGTCTTTATGATGGAAATGATGTTGTGGAAACCATTTTTTCTGTAGGTTACATGTTTGGTGATGAAGGAAGCGGCGCAACTCTGGGCCGGATCTTTTTGTCCCTATATCTTAAAAGTAAAGTTCCCGCAAAAATTGCCGAAGCATTTCAGAAAACATACACATATACTCCTGAAGATATTCTTACCAATGTGTATAAAAAACCCAACCCCAATACCTTCCTGGCCAGGTTTGCCAAATTTCTGAAACAACAGATTCATCATCCTTTTATTGAAGAGATAGTTGTTAACTCTTTTGATGATTATTTCCGTGAGCAGGTAAGCAACTATACCGGCTACAAGGAAATACCATTTTCCTGTGTAGGTTCAGTAGGTTATAATTTCAGAGATCAGCTGCAGAAAGCTGCCGATAGGCATGGAATTACCCTGGGAAGAACATTGGTTTTGCCTATGGAAGGGTTGGTAGAGTTCCACCTGGATAAATAAATCTGCTTTCCGGTAATTTCACCGGAATATATTTTAAGAAGAGACCGGTTCAACCGGTCTCTTCTTTTTTTATGTAATTCAGAATTGCATTTTCTTCATGGGGAAGAAACCAGGAAGCATCATCGTAACGTTTGAACCAGGTAAGCTGCCTTTTGGCATACCTGCGTGTGTGGGTTTTAATTTTTTCCAATGCAGTATGAAGATCCCACCCACTGCTCATCCATAAAAAAAGTTCTTTGTATCCTACGGTATTCAAAGCGTTAAGATGTCTGCAGGGGAAGAACCTGAGTGCTTCTTCAATTAGTCCTGATTGTACCATTAGGTTTGTGCGCAGGTTAATGCGTTCAAAAAGTTCTTTTCTGGGTCGATTGAGAACGATTCTTTTTATTTTGAAGTCTCTTTCTGTTTGTGTTTTTTTTCGCATTTGAGAATACTTTTGACCGGTGGCAAAAAATACTTCCAGTCCGCGCATCATTCGGTTGGGGTTGGCAATATCCACTTCAGCAAAAAATTCAGGGTCATACTTCTTTAATAGCATTCGTAATCCTTTTAACCCTTCATTCCTGTAAATATCCTTCACTTTTGTCCTGATCTGTTGATCGGCATCAGGGATATCATCAATGCCGTTACAAAGGGTATCAATATACAGGCCTGAACCTCCTGTAAGAACAGCATAATCTGATTTTTTGAAAATTCCATGTAATACTTTCAATGCCTGCTTTTCAAATATGCTGGCATTATAATAATCGTAAATGGAAAGATTTCCTGCAAAATGATGTTTTACCCTTTTGTGGTCTTCGGGGGTTGGAGCTGCTGTGCCAATGTTGAGCTCTTTGTAGAACTGGCGTGCATCAGCAGAAATAATTTCGGTTCGAAGTTTTTCAGCAAGATGAATGCTGGTTTCTGTTTTGCCCACGGCAGTGGGGCCTGTAACAACAACCAGTGTTTTATCTTTATTGCTTTTCCTCATCAATATCCTGGCTGCCGTCTACTGCATTGTTATAAAAACTGCTATCGTCAAACTCGTCTATGTCCTCCTCTGCGTATAGATTTTCAAGATCTGGAGTGATACCTGATTCATCTGATTCCAAGGTCTGGGTTTACGGCTTATTTCAACCGGCACAGGACCGACTGAATTTACCACCCGTGGGTATGTTTCTTCCTTTTGACCATTAACGATTTTCAACAGTTCAATATAAAATGTCCACTCTTTCGTTAAATCATAAATGAAGAGGAATTTCTGGTGTGGGTCATCAATAAATTCATTTAGGCGGCATTTGTCCATCTCCAGCCTTCTTTCTTCCATTGTTTCTGCATTTTCGCCCGGGTTCTCATGCGAGGTTTGCTTGCCTGGCTGGCTGATCTCTTTCTTTTTTCTGAAACGGTGATCAGCAAGGAAAAAGGATGATGGAAGGGTTTTATCCAACGATAAATTTTCCGTTATTATGTTGTAGAAATCAAGGAAAGTTTGATCTACTCCAAGTTCAATATCCCTGGAGAATCCATCCTGTTCTTCAAAATTCATTCTAAACCGGTATGCAAACATAAAAAGACTTTTTTGCTAGGTTTTTCTTTTTCTTTGATTATCTGAAACAAAATTAATGATTAATTATTGACATTTTCAGGAGTAAGGCCAAGTTTTTTACCCTGATGAAGCATAAAATTCAAAGCAGCACTTCTTTCATTGGGAATTTCACCGTCAAGGATAGCTTCTCTGATGGCAGTTTTTATCAATCCCACTTCTTTACATGGCTTTAATCCAAAGGTTTTCATTATATCATTACCCGATATCGGGGGCTGCCAGTTGCGAAGTCTGTCTTTTTCTTCTATTTCTTTGAGTTTCTGTCTTACCAGTTCAAAGTTTTTCAGGTAGCGCTTTACTTTATTTTCGTTTGCACTGGTAATATCTGCCTCGCATAAAGTCATCAGGTCGTCAATATCGTCGCCGGCTTCAAAGAGCAACCGCCTGACTGCAGAATCAGTAACAATATTCTGACTAAGCACAATGGGGCGCAAGTGCAGGAGCACCAGCTTCTGAACATACTTCATTTTATCGGTAAGCGGAAGACGAAGTTTCTTAAAGAGACCGGGAATCATTTTTGCACCCAGGAATTCGTGACCATGAAAGGTCCAGCCTGTGTGGGGATCAAATTGTTTTGTTAAGGGCTTGGCGATGTCGTGAAGCAACGCTGCCCAGCGCAACCAGAGGTTATCTGACTCCAGGCAAAGGTTGTCAAGCACCTGAATGGTATGGAAAAAATTATCCTTGTGAGCTTTTCCATCTTTAACTTCAACACCATGCAATGCATCCAGCTCGGGGAAAAATTCTTTGAGTAATCCTGAAGCTCTCAGCATTTTAAGGCCCCCGGATGGTGCGGGAGTCATCATGATCTTATTGAATTCATCCATGATGCGTTCAATGGAAACGATTGTAATGCGCTGTGAATTCTTTTTTATAGATTCAAACGAATCACATTCGATATTGAAATTCAGTTGTGCGGCAAATCTGATGGCACGCATCATGCGCAAAGGGTCATCTGAATAAGTAACATTTGCATTTAGCGGGGTACGGATCACTTTATCAGAAAGATCCTGCCTGCCGTTGTACATGTCAACGAGCTCGCCAAAGCTCACTTTATTAAGGCTTATGGCCATGGCATTGATGGTAAAATCGCGACGACTGATGTCATCTTCAAGGGTGCCATCTTCAACGATAGGTTTCCTGGAGTTTGCCCGGTATGATTCTTTCCTGGCGCCAACAAATTCAATCTCCCAGGCATTGACACGCAGCATTGCAGTGCCGAAGTTTTTGAAAATCTTAAGTTTTTGTTTCAGGGGTAACCGGTTGGCGATACTTTGAGCCAGCTCAATACCGCTTCCCACAACCACAATATCTATATCTTTTGATTCTCGGCCCAGCAGCATGTCACGAACCCATCCGCCGACAACATAAGCCGACACATTTAACTCTTCTGCAGCATCTGCCACCTGGGAAAAAATGGGATGCGATAATTCTTTTGCAAACAATTTCAACAGATTTATTAATTCCTCAATATTTGTATTTGTCCGTCGTGATTAACCTTTACAATGGTTGAAGGTTTGGTTGTATTCAAACGCTGCTGATTTGTGGTACAAATGTAATCAACTGCTTCTTTTATTTTAGAACTGATTGATTTGAAAGAAACCGGATTGGGTTCACCGCTGATATTAGCAGAAGTAGATGTGATAGGTTTTCCCAGCATTTTTATGAGTTTAAGGCAAAACTCATCTTTTGGAATTCTAATGGCAATGGTTCCATCGTCAGGAATAAGGTTTTTGGGAAGTCTTTTTGCGTTGCTGTATATTATTGTAATCGGGTCTCTATAACTTTCTGCCAGCTCATGAGCTATTTCCGGGACATCTTTCACATATTCTTTAATCATCTCCATACTGTCTGCAAGAATGATTAATGATTTTTGCGGTTTCCGGAATTTTATTTTACAAACCCTGTCAATGGCTCTAGCATTGGTAGCATCGCAACCAATACCAAAGATAGTATCGGTGGAATATAAAATGGTACCACCTTTTTGAAGTACTTCAGTTGCTTTTTTTAAGTCGTCTTGCATAAAACAGAAAAGAAAAAATAATTTAATGTTTATTCGGGTTATTAATCAGTTTTAAATTCTATACTGCCACATTGTATTGCCGCAGGGCATTATTAAGGCTCGTTTTCCTGTCGGTACTTTCCTTGCGTTTCCCAATAATAAGGGCACATGGTACATGGTATGTGCCTGCAGCAAAATCTTTAGGAATTGTACCTGGTATTACCACCGATCTTTCCGGCACCGTTCCGGTGTATTCAACCGGTTTGGAACCGCTGACATCAATGATCTTTGTAGAACCGGTAATTACTACATTGGCACCCAGTACAGCTTCCTTTTCAATTCTTACACCTTCAACTATAATACATCTTGAGCCGATAAAACAGTTATCTTCAATTATAACAGGTGCTGCCTGAAGGGGCTCCAGCACACCGCCAATGCCAACGCCACCGCTAAGATGAACGTTTTTTCCGATTTGTGCACAACTGCCCACGGTAGCCCATGTATCAACCATGGTTCCACTGTCAACGTAGGCACCAATATTTATGTACGACGGCATCATAATTACATCCCTGGCCACATATGCACCGTGGCGTGCAATGGCATGTGGAACCACTCTGACACCCAGTTTTGCATAATTTCTTTTCAGTGGTATTTTATCATGAAATTCAAAAGGACCGGTTTCAATGGTTTCCATCTTT
The DNA here is from genome assembly GCA_964465275.1 of uncultured Bacteroidales bacterium. Classification (GTDB taxonomy): domain Bacteria; phylum Bacteroidota; class Bacteroidia; order Bacteroidales; family UBA7960; genus SKVR01. The sequence continues at coordinate 8,214 of CAYXIT010000108.1, forward strand.
CGGGTAGGAAAATACAATACAACGGCCTTTTTTATCCATTCATTTACTTTCCATTCTCCGTTTGCTTTTTGGGCAACACGTAATTTACCCCTATCGAGGTAATCAATTACACTATCAATATACTCAACATACTTTTTGTTATTTAGCAATTCACGGTTTTCCCAGGCTTCTTCAATATATGATTTTAGGTTCTCCATTATGATTTTGAAAATTTTTTTGTTTTTGTTGAATAGAGTTTCCACCATGGTACAAACTGATCTTCATGGTGCTCCCAGTGGTAACCGAAAAAATAACAACTGGTAAGGGCCCACAAATGATTTTTTTTAAGAGTACGTGCCCTGTGTGGCATCATATGCTTTAAATGGGGTTTGCGGTGGGGCCAGTAAACGCCGAAATAAAATAACTGAATTGTACCCAAAATAGCGGGCAGAGCCCAGTATATAATTACTTTTAATTCTCCAAGGCCAAATACATGGATAAAAACATTGTAGGCAACAGCCATAATAACCAGTTGCATAACAGTAACATATCTCCACATAAAAATACCCCACCAGACAAAGAAATTTTGTGACCGCACATAAAAGTCAGGATCCTTTTCTGTGGCAGGTGCCATGTGGTGAAGCCCGTGGTTTTTGCGTAATCTTTTATACGACATACCTGCAAACAGGAAAGTGGCGATAGTTCCGATAATTTTATTTACGGTTTTGTTTTCTGAAACGGTTCCGTGCATGGCATCATGCCCGGTAATAAATAAACCTGTATACAGCCATCCCTGTAAAAGGATGTGAAGATACATCCATGGGTTATCTGATGAGAATTCAACGAATAAAAACATGTAAGCCAGGTGCAGAGCCCATAAAAGTATTACGCTTATGCCAATAAAAACACCCATTTTGAAAAGTTTTAAGTGGAAAATATTTATCAGGGGAAAGCAGTTTTTTATCCATTTCCCTTTGCAACCATTGTCTTTTACCAGGGATTCAAAATTAGCGAATATTCTTTGATATTGCAAAAAGAAGATACCTGCCTGCAAAATACATTAAATAATGTTTCTTGAATAATTTGAATAAGGCAAATCTGACAGAAAACAATTATAAGAGAATTTAACGGAATAAGGCGTTAGCACTTGCACAAAAGTGTTATATTTGCAACAAAGTTGCAAAAAACACCTGTCATTATTATGAAGGATATATATGCATTGCTGGAAGAGAATAATCTTTCACGCACACCCTGCAGGGTAGAAATACTTAAAACACTTTCCCGGGCTGATTCAGCTCTATCTGAATCGGAAATACGCGATCAGCTTGCTTATAACTATGATCGTACGACTGTTTACCGCACTCTTCGCAACTTTTTAAGTCAAAATGTAATTCACAGCATTGCACTGGAAGGTGGCGAGGTACGGTATGCCATGACCCCCAGCAAAGATAAACCCCATAACAGTCATCATGTACATTTTTACTGCAATAATTGCAATGGTGTTTTCTGTATCTCCCATAAGCCTTTTGAGACTCCGGAGCTCCCGAATGATTTTCAACCTGAGAGTTTTGATCTGCTTGTGCATGGAAAATGTAAGAATTGCACAAAATAAACAGAATGTTAAGAACAAAAACGTTATCCTATAAATATCCTGCCGGTAAAGAATTTATTTTTCCCGATCTTGAAATTACAACCGGTGAGAACCTTCTTGTAATGGGGCAATCAGGTAACGGAAAAACCACTCTTTTGCATCTGATATCAGGCATATTGTCTCCGTTGAAAGGAGAAATATGGATTGATAATACCTGTATAACCGAATTGAAAAACACTGAAAAAGATATTTTCAGAGGACAAAAAACGGGAATGATTTTTCAAAAAAATTTCTTTATGGAAGGCCTGAGTGTTCTGGAAAACCTCCGGGCAGCACAACGCCTTTCCGGCAGCAGGAGAGATGAAAAACACATTGTTCATTTGATGGAAAAGCTGGGTATATCAGAACTTTCCGGCAAAAAACCTTATAAACTCAGTCAGGGCGAACAACAAAGGTTCAGCATTGCCAGGGCACTTGCCAATAAACCGGCACTTGTGCTGGCCGATGAACCTACATCGAGTCTTGATGATAAGAACTGTGAACTTTTCATTGAACTGATAACACTGCCACTGACGAAAAATCAGGTGAGCTGGATAATCGCAACGCATGACCAAAGACTGAAAAAGCATTTTACTAACGTTTATACGCTATAAAAACAAATGCAATGTATATTCTGAATCTGGCATTAAAACGAATCCTGGCCCGGCCTGGCAATTCATTGCTTAGTTTGCTGCTTTTTGCTATCGGCATAAGTATCATTTCTTTGATCCTGATGACTGACAAGCAAATGAGGTCAGATGTGGAAAAGAACCTTGCCGGTGTGGATCTTGTTATCGGCGCCAAGGGAAGTCCTGTACAACTGATCCTTTCTTCGGTTTTGCATGCCGATTACCCAACGGGTAATATTAATCTGCAGGAAGCAGAAGCTATTGCACGTAATCCACTTGTAAAAAAATATATTCCAATCGCTCTGGGTGATAATTTCAGGGGTTTTCGGATTGTTGGTACTACTCAGGACTATGCAGACTTATACAACGCTGAACTTTCTGAAGGATCATGGTTTACGGATGTTCCCGAAGTTGTAGCAGGGGCAAGGGCTGCAGATCTTACCGGCTTGCAAATCGGAGATGAATTTTCCGGCGTTCATGGATTTCAGGATGCAGGGCATGTCCACGACGACTTTTTATATAAGGTTACAGGTATTATGAAACCTACCGGAACGGTGCTGGATAACCTTATAATTACAGCCGTTGAATCGGTTTGGGCAGTTCATGATGATCATGACCATCAGCATGAGCCACATAACGATCATGAACACGAGCATTATCATGAACATGACCATGACCATGATGAACATCATCCTGGTGATGATCATCAACACAACGAAAAAGAAACACATTCTCATAATGTTCATTCAGAAAACCATGAACACGATCATCTTCATGAAAATAATGAGCTTGAAGAGATCCGCATGAGGATTGAAGCAGGCGAAGATATCAGTCGTGAAGAAATGGAATTGTTCTTGGCCGCTCAA
>CAYXIT010000109.1:0-9632 GCA_964465275.1 uncultured Bacteroidales bacterium
TGACGAAAATCAAAATGTTGGCGATACTTTAATTTTCCAACCCAATGAACTTATTGCTGCATATTTAAACGCTGATATACGACTAAGTGCCCGTTACAAAACCGGCAATAATTCATCACTTCGTTTTAGCTGGGGCAACTACCATCAGAACCTGCATTTGCTGTCAAATTCCATAAGCCCCTTTTCTTCATTTGAGCTCTGGATGCCCAGTGGCAGAAATATAAAGCCCCAAAGGGCTCAACAACTTACAACAGGGTTTAACAGGACATTTCCCGAACAGTCTTTGGAAACAGGGTTGGATGCTTACTACAAAAAGATGTTTAACCAGATTGAATATGTAAACCATGCCAAATTGCTCTTAAACCCATTATTGGAAGGAGAACTCTATTTTGGTGAAAGCAGCTCTTACGGTATTGAGTTTTACCTGAGAAGAACAAAAGGACGGCTTACCGGCTGGGCAAGTTATACACTATCACGTGTATTCAATCATTTTGAAGATCTTAATAACAATCAGAAATATCCTGCATTTTATGATCGCCCGCATGATGTATCCGTTTTCTTGTCATGGCAGGTAAGTCCAAAGATCAATCTTTCATTGAACTGGATCTATTTCACAGGCTCAGCCATTACCACACCTGTGGGGTATTACCAATATAACGGAAGCACTGTACCTTTATATGGCGATAAAAACAACGATCGCCTGCCCGATTACCATCGTTTGGATTTTTCCTTCTCATGGAACCTGAGTAACCCACAAAACAGTTTCCAGCATAGCCTGAATTTCGGTTTGTATAATCTTTACAACCGGCTGAACCCTGTTTCCATAAATTTCAATAAGATACAAAACGAAGATGGAAATTTTGTTGTGCCGGCCAATTATTTCGAAGCTCATGATATATTATCAACCCAGAAATACCTGGGAGGATTTATGCCATCGGTTACCTATAAATTTAAAATCCGGTAATATGCGCAGAAAAATATATTCAAAAACCGTTCTCTTTAAAAGAAAATTAATTGCAGGATTCTTTTTGATAGCATTAATAATATTTTCAGGCTGTGAAAAAGAAATTGACTGGGAAACAACGGCAGTTGAATTGAATACTGTTGTAGTTGACGGAATGATCACCAATGAGTTTCATATCCAGCAAATACGATTAAGTCATCCGGTTACAGGTATGAATGACATTCCGGAACCATTTACAGGAGCTTCGGTGACCATTTCACGGGGTCAGCAATCAGTTAGTTTTACTGAATCCGCATCGGAACCAGGTATGTATATCAGCAATCAACCTTTTGCTGCTGTAATAAGATCGGATTATTTTTTGAATATCCTTAAGGATGATCTGGTGTTTGATGCACAAACCTATATGGTACCTGTATCTTCCTTCAACACTCCCGGCTTCAGATATCATCCTTCACTGGATCTATACAGCATTATCTGGAGTAACTCGCAGTATAGTCCCTTTGAGCAGGCCATGTATGAAGCAAACATTGACTGGTCGCATTTGCCCGGTTACGAAGACCCCGACACACTTTCAGCAGCCCGGTTGCTTTTTTATACCCTCAATACGATTGATGTAAGCTTTGTGATCTTTCCGCAGGATAAGGAAAATGTATATTTCCCTGAAGGCAGTATAGTTTATTTTTCCAAATATTCATTAAACGATGAATACGGGGCTTACCTGCGTGCATTGCTTTCCGAAACACAATGGCAGGGCAGTCTTTTTGAAACGGCACGTTCAAATCTTACAGGAAACATCTCCAATGGCGGGCTGGGTTATTTCAGTGCGTGCGCGGTGATCAGAGATACGCTTGTGGTTGAATAAAACAACATGTATTTTAGCCGATATATATAGCTTTTATTTTAACTCATCATAAAATTTTTCATTTTTTTTTCATGTAAGTAAGGGTAAAAATAAACTTGTGTGTATTACACCCGACAACAAAAAATTTTTAATCATTAAAAAACCCGAAAAATGAAAAAAGAAATGAAAAAATCCCGTTTAAATTCTGTTACAGAAATTTTACCTTCTGCAACATTTGCTTTCAGAATTTTTAAATCCACAGTCGGATTATTTATTATGATGGCAGTTATGCTCCTCTCCTCCTGCGAAAAGGATGAATTTGATCCCTTTGATAAACCTGATAGTATTCTGCCTGACCGGTTCAAGGTTGAAATTCCTTCATCCATCAGCTCAGCTTACATACAAAAAGATGGTCAGGTTGATACCTTAAAGGGAAATGATATTTACAGCAATTTGCGCACTTTTATCCGTGTTGGTGAGAATGGTGCCGAAATTGCTCAGAACATCATGCTTTCCATTGCAGCGTTGAATCTTAACAGACCTTTGGAGCTTACTTACATAAGTGATGATGATGGCCGCACCAAAAACCTGAAGATCATTGAAAATGTGCAGTATGAAGAGGCAACATGGCACTACCGGATGACCATCAGCGATATTGAAGATGGAACTCCAGCTATTGGTATGCAGGTATTCTGGAGATGGGATCCGCTTGTAGGTATTGCTATACTCAATCCATACAACATAGACAGAAATACTGAGGAAATTTACACCGAAACCACATTCCGCATTGATTACAGTGAAGCCGGCAACCTTGGGTATGATGCACACATGTTGGTAAGTTTTTCAGGATATCCGCTCCCCAATCCTTTACAAAACCCTTATGGGCTGGATAAGATGAAGATGTTTGTGGGAAAAACCGGTGACCATGTAACTGTGTATGGTAATTCCAGCCACCCCAATGCAAAATTCTTCAGCAATGAAACCGGCTTTAACTGGGCATTTGTAGCTGCAGCAGATGAAAACCTTGATATAGCAGTAGCTGAAGTGGGGTTACCTCCGCTGGATCTTGATGCAACAGACCGCGAAACTTTGCTGGGAACCTATTCCATATACAATGTGTTGCATGATCAGATTTTAAGCGTATGGCCCACCATTGATCCTGAAATCCTCAATGCATACCTGTACAATACCCAGGCACCCGGTTATTTCAACCAGACCGGATTTGTTCAGGCAGGTACAGAGCCATCTGAAGATTACCTGCCGCTTAAAGAATTCATTCAAAACCTTGCCCCATATAACCCGGCGAGTATACTTGAAATGAATATTGAATTTGATGAATAAAATAATATCAGTGACCGGTTCGTTAATAAATTCCTGTCTACATTACAATAAATTAAAATGGAAAAAACAGGTTATCTGTAAGGAATAATTCATATCGGGTGGGAGAACTCCCATCCGATATTTCCACATTTATCAGGTTAACAGGATCAATTCATAACTTTGTAAAATGTATTACGGGTGCAAAAACTAACTTTATAGAAAAAACATTGATAAACTTATAAATCTAAAAACTAACTTAATAGAAATTATTTTCCTGGTACTATCCATAAAAACTAATAGTTCAAATTAACTTTAAAACTTTTCAATCATGAAAAAATTTTCAGCAATTAAACAGTTATTATCCGGCATTTTGATGATTACTATTCTTTTGCCCATGTCAGGATGTCAGAAAGAAGATAATGATACAGCACCAACTCTGCCTCCTGAGTCAGCTTTTGTAATGGACTTTTCCGATTTCACAGATGAACAAAAAGCTGTTCTTGCCAATGAAACCTATGTTAACCGCTCACTGGCGGTTTTACACGTAGCATTTTGGAATACAGTAGTTTTTGTGCATATGGCAGTTCCTGTTGCCACTTTTAAAGAGGCTTTTAACCAGGAGCCCCAGCTACAAGATGATGGGTCGTGGCTGTGGAGCTTTGATGTAGTAGTGGGTCAAACCACCTTTACCGCAAATCTTTATGGAGAAATCGTGGGTAACCAGGTAGAATGGGAAATGTATGTAAGCAAATCAGGTACCGGTGGTTATGAAGATTTCCTTTGGTTTTCAGGAACATCACAAATCGGTAATAAGCAAGGTGAATGGACATTGTATAAGTCACCGGCTGATCCCACACCTTTTGTCGGCATTGAATGGTTTAAGAATGATGATGGTACGGAAGGCATAACGTATACCAATGTTGTTCCCGAAGGTCCGGAAAATGGTGGATATATCTCTTACGAATTTACTGGCAATTCACCCTACGACTCTTCGTATGAGATTTTTAATAAAGGAGAAAATAACCTTGTAGAGATCAACTGGAACAAGGAAACCAAAGCAGGACAAATAAAAGATCCGAAAACTTTCAGCGATGATGAGTTTCATTGCTGGGATGAGAATGGAGTGGATATTGAGTGTCCGTAATTATACGGCAATACAGACCTGATTGAAGATTTTACCCTGCACAATTCACACAATACACACTTTCAGGCTTAAGAAGTATTTTTTATTGTTTATAGAATCCATGCGAGAAACCCGGCCTATAGCTTCATCCGGAGCTATTGGCCGGGTTAATTCTTCATATTCTTTTATTATGTTTCGTGTTTTTTTATCTCCTTATGGATAAGAGTTGCGATTTCAACTTTGTCCAAATTCCTGTTTTGTTGGATTTAAATCCCTGATGCTGCTCCTGTCATTATTCCTGTGGCTGTTTTCATAGGTTTTGAAACCCCTAAGATAAAAAACTTTAATGAATTGAAATTTCAGGATATACCTTCTCATAAATTATGATTAAAAAGAAGTACCTTTGCACCCTTATTTTTCACAAGATACTTCAATGCTAAACATACGAAACATCGCTATCATCGCCCATGTTGACCATGGCAAAACCACCCTTGTTGACCGCATCCTGCACCAGGTAAAGCTTTTCCGCGACAACCAGGAAACACAGGACCTCATAATGGACAGCAACGACCTGGAACGTGAAAGGGGAATTACCATCCTGTCAAAAAACTGCTCTGTCCGGTACAATGATGTAAAAATCAATATCATTGACACTCCCGGTCACTCTGACTTTGGCGGTGAAGTAGAAAGGGTATTAAATATGGCCGATGGTGTTCTGCTTATCGTAGATGCCTTTGAAGGACCCATGCCCCAGACCCGGTTTGTACTGGAAAAAGCACTTAATCTTAACAAAAAGCCCATTGTGGTAGTAAACAAAGTTGATAAACCCAACTGCGACCCTGAACTCACGCAGGAAAAAGTTTTCGATCTGATGTTTGCTCTCAATGCCACTGAAGAACAGCTTGATTTTCCCACGGTTTATGGCTCGGCCAAGGGTGGCTGGATGGGTCCCGAATGGAACAAACCCACCCAGGATGTTTCTTACCTGCTTGACGTCATTATAGAACATATTCCACCACCTGCGGTGTTTGAAGGCAACACACAAATGCAGATCACTTCTCTTGACTACAGCTCATACCTGGGCAGAATTGCTGTGGGGCGACTTACACGGGGGAAACTCTTTCCCAATCAGCAGGTTTCGCTGGTGAAAAGAGATGGTACAGTAAAAAAATCAAAGATTAAAGAGTTATACGTTTTTGAAGGCCTGGGCAAGGAAAAGGTTAAAACCGAGGTACAATCGGGTGAGATTTGCGCAGTGCTGGGCATGGAAGCCTTTGAGATTGGCGATACCATTGCCGATTTTGAAATTCCTGAAGGAATGCAACCCATTGCCATTGACGAACCCACCATGAGTATGCAGTTTACCATCAACAACTCCCCTTTCTTCGGGCGCGATGGAAAGTTTGTCACCTCACGACACCTGCGCGACCGTCTTTACCTGGAAACGGAAAAAAACCTGGCCATGCGCGTAGAACCAACCGGTTCAGCCGATTCATACCTGGTTTTCGGACGTGGTGTACTGCATCTTTCCATACTCATAGAAACAATGCGCCGCGAAGGTTACGAGCTGCAGGTCGGACAACCCAGGGTGATCATCAAAGAAATTGATGGCAAAAAATATGAACCCGTTGAATACCTTACCGTGCATGTTCCTGAGCAATTCTCGGGTAAGGTAATTGAAATCGTTTCTCAACGCAAAGGCGACCTGGTTAATATGGAACAAAAGAATGACCGTACCCACCTTGAGTTTGAAATCCCTTCGCGGGGTTTGATCGGCATGCGAAGCAACATGCTCACATCAACAGAAGGTGAGGCCGTTATGGCGCACCGGCTGAAAGGTTTTGAGCCATACAAGGGCGATTTTAACCGCCGCCGCAACGGTGCCATTATAGCCATGGAAACCGGCACCGCTATTGCCTATTCCATCGACAAACTACAGGACCGTGGAAAATTCTTTGTAGACCCGGGTGAAGAGATCTATGCCGGACAGGTAATCGGTGAAAACAGCAAGCAGGAAGACCTTGTAGTAAATCTCACCAAAACCAAAAAACTAAGCAATGTGAGAGCTTCCGGATCTGACGAAAAAGCAACCTTTGCCCCTGCCATTAAATTTTCTATGGAAGAAGCCCTGGAATATATTGCCGAAGATGAATACGTAGAATTTACACCTGCACATATCCGCATGCGCAAGATCATTCTGGATGAGCATGAAAGAAAGAGAATGAACAAGTAAGATTATTATTTTTCTGAGGGTATAAAAGGAAGAAACTTCGTTTAATTTATTTCGGGGTAATAACCTGCAAAATTTACCTGAAAATTCAAATGGTTTGACTCCGCAGGAGTCAAATGTTTATAGAAACCCATTGTTTTTATAAACATACGACCCCGGCCGGGGTCGAATTTTTATAACAAGTTTCAATGCCTGGTTTTGTAAGCTGTTTGCAATGGGAAAGGCATTAGTCTTAACTATAAACTATTAATAAACAAACTTATTTGCTATTTTTATCAAAATTTTTTAAGATAAAAAATATGAAGTGGTTGGCAGCATTTCATGCTACTTTCTGATTCCATTGAAGGGGAAAACTAAATCATACTATCATGACATCAAAATTTGACTATATCATTGCAGGCTCCGGACTGGCGGGTTTGAGCTTGTTATACCATTTGCTCAGGGATGACCATCTGAAAACCAAAAACATCCTGCTCATTGACCCAGCGAAAAAGAAGGATAACGACCGCACGTGGTGTTTCTGGGAAAAACAGCCGGGCCCTTTTGAGCATCTGGTCTGTCATCAGTGGAAAACCCTTCAGTTTTATTCTCATGATGTTTCCCGTGAGTTTGAAATGAAACACTACCGCTATAAAATGATCCAGTCGGGCGATTTTTATGCGCATGTGCTGAATCAGGCTGAAGAGTTTGACAATGTGATCTTCAGCAATGAAAAGATCCTGGAGATCAATGACAATGGCCTTGCAGCAAAAGTAAAGACAGAATCCGGCGTTTATACATCAGAATATGTCTTTAATTCCACCGGTTTATTTCACCCGAAGATGAATGAGAATAACACCCTGCTTCAGCACTTTATGGGGTGGTATATCAAAACCACAGACCCGGTTTTCAACAGCAAGGTGGGAACACTGATGGACTTCAGATTGAACCAGCAGCATGGAGCCACTTTTATGTATGTCCTGCCCGTCAGCTCAACCGAGGCCCTGGTAGAATACACTTTGTTCAGCGAAAAAACCCTGAAAGAAGAAGAATATATCAGGGAGCTGGAGAAATATATTCAGAACGAGTTGAAAATAAATAACTACGAAATCACCCACCGTGAGTTTGGTGTAATACCCATGACCATGGCCCGCTTCAAACGGTACCTGGGTGCAGGTAAACGAATCATCAACATTGGAACGGCAGGTGGCTTTACCAAACCCAGCAGCGGTTACACCTTTCAGTTTGTGCAAAAACATCTGGTACAGGTAGCTGAACGATTAAAAAAAGGCCAATCCCCTGCCATCAAACCCTCCTTGCGCGAAAGGATGTTTTACTGGTACGACATGACATTGCTGGAAGTGCTTCTTTCGGGCAGACTAACCGGCGAACAAATCTTTTCCAGCCTGTTCGGAAAAGTAGATCCCGAAAGGATTCTTGCCTTTCTTGCCAATGAAAGCACCTTCTGGGAAGAATTCAAAATACGTAACAGCGTGCCTGTAATACCTTTTATGATGGCCGGGATGAAGCAGGTTTTGGCGCCGCGGAAATAATTTTTATTTCGGTTTTTTTGAATCCCTGATAATCTTAAATGTTACTGCTGAAGTAATAGTTATACCCAGAATTGCGGAGAGCAATTTTACTATTCCAAATAATATGGTCATCCGAAAACCGGATGTGGTATTTAATCCTCCTAAAAATTCCCGGGCATCTTCTGATGTATGCAAATTCCAGAACAGTAAAATAAAACCTATGCCTATAAGGTAGTATGCTACAACAGCCATTATATGGGTTAACTTTCTATATTTCAGCTTTTTTTTGAGTTTACCGGCGGGGTCACTTTAAAGTGGCCCTGTAGCTTCGGCCTCTTAAGCTGACGGGGCGACTTCAAGTCAACCTGTAAATATATTTAAATGCAGAAACAATTACTCCTTACCGGGAATTCTGCTTTTAATATAATTCAGGATATTCTCATTGCGCAATCCTGTGTAGTACTTATCCATATCAAATTTTATGATATTTCCATCTCTGAAGTTTAACCAGAATTTATTCTTGTCTTTGGATATGTCCATTCCTGTTACGTTATACCAGGGGATCCTGTTAAGATCATATCCTGGCTCAACAATAAAATCTTTGGTAAAGTAATAAAATCTTCCATCTAAACCGGAAGATCCCAAATAAACAATAAGGGCACCAAGCCCCATAAAAAGGAGATACGAGTTTTCGGGTAATTCCCTTGGTTCAAAAGGAAAATCAAGAAAATAAGGTGCTAAAAACAAGATGATAGAAAAAATATATGAGAATATTTTTTTTATTAAACCACCCTGATCAACTTCATGGAGTTTTATATCATATTTAATTTTTTGAAATTTCTCATAATATTTTTTTTTCAGTATCCTGTGATTAATGATCAAAGCAACGGCAGTAAAAGAAAACAGAATGACAAAATAGGGTATTTCAATATAAAAATAAGCAACCACCAGTAGAAACATAGAAATACCAAGTAGTTTTTCAAAAAGCTTCATTTTTTATGGCTTTTGATCAGGTATGATTCGTACTTAATTTTTTTTAATAATTCTATTTTCTTTTTTTCAGCTTTCATCTGAGCTTCATAGTCTTTTTTCGTGCAACTAATTCTTCAAGCAATTGAAACATCTCCCTTTGCTTTGATTTAGGCATAATTAATAACATTTGCTCATATCTTCCATCCTTGTATTTGAATATCAGCTTACCGCTTTTTGAGGCAGAAGAAGAACCTCCTATAATTAAAGCAAGATAAAAAGTACCCGGTTTATCATAATCAACAATTTCAATGTCAGACAACTTAATTACCGTTTTCTTATCATAAATTCCCAGGAAATGAGAATACCTGAAAATAACCTGATCTTCAGTAACAATAGTACAGATTTCTCTTACCAGAAAAAAAACAAATAAGAGAAATAAAATAATAATTATGGAAAGCAAAGGATTTTGTGGATAGAGAAAAGAAACCCTGACAATCATTAGCAGGCAGAATAACTGAATAATTCTCTCGAATATGGGAATAGGCTTGTGTTCAAAAAGGACTTCCTTTTCCATGAATATTTTATTTTGCTCAAATCGAGACCAGTTATATAGTATTTATTGGATGGTATAAAAATAAGTTTTTTTTTCAGCGACGGGGTCACTTTTGAGT
>CAYXIT010000109.1:9642-11135 GCA_964465275.1 uncultured Bacteroidales bacterium
ATGACATCCTCAAAGTCTGTATCTGTTTTGTGAAAAAACCAAATCGATAAAAGTAGGAATGGTGTAGTTGGCATGACCGGAAGAAAGATGCCAACTAGACCAGCAGATATAGACATAAATCCAAAATAAGCATAGATGTGTTTCATCTTTTTGACATCTCCTTTCGGTCTTTTCTTACTTACAAATCAAAACGATCCGCGTCCATAACTTTTGTCCAAACATGGATAAAGTCCTGTACAAATTTCTCTTTGTTGTCATCCTGTGCATATAGCTCAGCATAAGCCCGCAATACAGAGTTTGAACCAAACACCAGATCAACCCTGGTGGCTGTCCATTTCGTCTGTTCTGTTTTTCTGTCGACAATATGATACAGATTATCCGAAACAGGCTTCCAGGAATTATTCATGTCGGTAAGATTTACAAAGAAATCATTGGTCAGTACACCTGGTTTGTCGGTGAATACGCCATGTTTTGTATCACCATGGTTGGTTCCCAGTACACGCATACCTCCCACCAGAACTGTCATTTCGGGAGCAGTTAAGCCCATAAGCTGTGTTCTGTCAAGCATGAGTTCTTCGGGTTGTACGGCATAATCCTTTTTCAGCCAGTTTCTGTAGCCATCGTGAATGGGCTCAAGGTCGGAGAAAGATTCGGCATCCGTCATTTCGTCGGTGGCATCTCCCCTGCCCGGACTGAATGGCACCTTAATATCCACACCGGCTTCCTGTGCAGCTTTTTCAACGGCAGCAGTGCCTCCCAGAACAATAAGGTCGGCTATACTTACTTTTTTCTCCAGGCTTTGCTGAATTTCTTCCAGTTTTGCCAGCACCTTTTGCAATCTTTCGGGTTCATTGCCTTCCCAGTCTTTCTGGGGTTCAAGGCGAATTCTTGCACCATTGGCACCACCTCTGTAGTCGGAGCCTCTGAATGTTCTGGCACTGTCCCAGGCTGTGTTGATCAGCTCGGTTTGCGACAGACCGCTGTTGAGTAACTTCTTCTTCAGGTCTTCAATTTCTGTTTCCGACAAGGTATAGTCAACTGCAGGAACAGGATCCTGCCAGATGAGATCTTCTTTGGGTACATCAGGTCCCAGGTAACGGCTCTTCGGTCCTAAGTCGCGGTGAGTAAGTTTGAACCATGCGCGGGCAAATACTTTTGCAAAATATTCCGGGTCTTTATAAAAGCGCTCCGATATTTTGCGGTACTCCGGATCCATCTTCAGGGCCATATCAGCATCCGTCATGATCGGATTGCGGCGTACGCCCGGTATATGAGCATCAAAGGGTTTATCTTCTTCCTTCATGCTTACTGGTTCCCATTGCCATGCTCCTGCCGGACTCTTTTTGGACTCCCATTCGTGATTGAGCAAAAGGTGGAAATAAGTATGATTCCATCTGTCGGGCTTGCTCGACCAGGCACCTTCCAGTCCGCTGGAAACAGTATCTTCTGAATGGCCTTTACCTTTTGGGTTTTTCCAGCCAAATCCCTGCTCT
>CAYXIT010000110.1:0-6613 GCA_964465275.1 uncultured Bacteroidales bacterium
GATTATTATTTGCAACAGGAAGACTTCAGCCAGGCATCCCAATATCTGGAGGAGGCAATAAAACTATCGGGTGATCGTAATCAACGCACCCGGCTGACATTTATACTTGCCCAAACCTATCATAAAGAGCGAAACTATTCGGCCGCTCAGCAAGCCTATGCCAGTGTACTTAAGTTAAATCCCGATTTTCAAATGGCTTTTCAGGCAAGAATAAACATGGCAATGGCTTTTGATACCGAAAGTGGAGATGCCCGTTTTATACTTTCAGAACTGGAAGGTATGTTGAAGGACAACCGCAACAGAGAATTCAGAGATCAGATTTATTATGCACTTGCCCAGTTTTCTATGCGTCAGAACAATGCTGACAAGGCTATTGAATATTACAACCTCGCCCTGGAAAATTATAGAGGCAACAACTCGCAAAAGGGTGTTACTTTCCTTCGTTTGGGTGAAATTTATTTTGATCGTAAGGAATATCAGCATTCAGCTTCAATGTACGACAGTACAATGGTTTATCTATCAAGAGAATATCCTGACTATGAAACTGCGGGTCGTCGGAACCTGGTTCTTAAAGAACTGGCAACATATCTAAATACCATTGAACGAGAAGATTCTTTGCAAAGACTCGCTTCTTTAGGTACAACCGAACGTAATGCTATACTTGACCAAATTATTGAAGATATCCAGGAAGAAGAGCGTCTTGAAAGAGAGAGAGAGCAGGAAAGAGCACTTATGCGACAGCAAATGGCCCGGGATGGACGTAGCCGCACCCAACCAGGTGGCTCAGGTGAAGGGGGTTGGTATTTTTATAATCCATCGGCAATCAGTTTCGGACGAAATGAGTTTTATGCAAAATGGGGCGAAAGAGAACTCGAAGACTTATGGCGCATTAGCAATAAACGTATTCTGGCTTTTGGTGATACCGGTGATTTTGGTATGGATGATGATGAAATGCAAGAGGGAGGCAGGGTTACACGCGCAAGTCTAATGGAAAATATACCAACCACTCCAGAAAAAATGCAGGCATCAAATGCCAGGCTTGCAAGAGCATATTACAATACAGGAATTGTTTTTAAGGAAAAACTCAATGATATAACGGCAGCTATACAAAATTTTGAAACTTTAATAACAAGATTTCCTGAAAGTGATCATAAGCTTTACAGTGCCTATTTCTTGTATACAATGTATGATAATTCAGGAAATACGATCAGGGCACAGACTTTTAAGAATCTTATCATAGATGAGTTTCCCGAAACAGATTTTGCCAAAATATTGTCTGATCCTGATTATGTTGAAAATGTACGTGCACGACAAGCAAAAGTAAAACAGATCTACAGTAATGCTTATGATGCTTATCAGCAGGCTCGTTTCAATGAAGCTTTAAGTTTTATTCAGGAAGCAGAAAAATTAGAGCAATCTATTAATCAGGCGGGCCAGTTTTCATTTCTTAAAGCACTTATCATTGGTAAAACAAAAGAACCTGAAGAATTTGTTGAGAGCCTTATTTATGTGAAAGAAAATTTTGAAGGAACGCCGGTGCATGAACCGGCTGAAAACCTGCTTGCTTATCTTGGAAGTTCAGGTGTAGTAACTGACCCGGAATCACCTCGCAGAGGCGATCGGCGAAGAGTAGAAGATCCATCCGGGGAATTTACTGAAATAATGGAAAGCACACCATTCCTTTTCCGGCCCGAATCAGTGCACTTTTATGTTATGGTTGTAAATACCCGAAGTGCCAGGATAAGAGAACTCAGAGCAGACATCAATGAGTTTAATCGTGATATGTTTAGCGATAATAATTTGAATATAAGCACATTGTTTTTTGATGAAAGAAGACAACTTGTTACCATAACCAATTTTCCCGATGCTGAAAAAGCAAAAGATTATGGCGAACAACTTACTGATGAGCTAATAAAAAGAGAACACGATAATGAGCATTATCAGGGTTTTATAATCTCTGTTGATAACTATCCGATATTTTACCAGGAAAGAAAGCTTGATGAATATCTGGAATTTTACAACATAGCTTATTCATCTGAAGAGTAAATGTTTTTCATTGATTCCGTTACCAAATTAATTATATTCTTAAGAATTATTTTTTTTACTTTTGTTTCTTCGGATAAGCTGATAAAGAATCATTTATTAAAATTAACAACTTCTCAGCCTGATAAAATCAGGTATGAAAATTTGTAATCAATATCGATATAATTCATACAATCAAATGTTTAGTAAAAATAAGAAGGATACTACGATGGCTAAAACAAACGAATCAGAACACACTTCCATTAATTTAATAGGAACAGGTACCACCATAAAAGGAGAAGTAAAAAGCAATGGTGATATTCGTATAGATGGAACTGTTAACGGACAAGTCTATTCTAAGGGAAAAATTGTTGTTGGGAATACCGGTGTAATTGAAGGAGAAATCTATTGTCAGAATGCTGATTTTTCAGGTAATATCAATGCAAAAGTTGAAGTATCAGAATTACTTTCTTTAAAAGCAACTTCCAGATTACGGGGTGAAATTATTACAAATAAGCTTTCTATTGAGCCTGGAGCGAGATTTACCGGTACCTGCACTATGGATAAATCACCTGAACCCGAAGCAAAACTTGTTTCTAAAGATAACCAGGAAAAGAAATAAAAGATCCTTATTTTATAATACCGGAATAATCATCAATAGATTGTTCCGGTTTTTTTCAGAACATTATTATGAAAAATCAGGAAAAAGGATACCATATAGGTCTTTTGCTCTTTTCTGTGGTACTGTTTGTTTTTATATTACTTTTCAGGTATTTTGCCCCCGATACCATAATAAGTGATTATCTTTTGTGGATTGTGCCTTTCTTCTATGTAATTTCTGTTTTTTCCCACTTCTTTATAAAACGTAAGTCAGGCAATGATAGCAAGAAGGCATTAGCGATGTATATGGGCACTTCAGCAGTAAAACTTTTTTTATACCTTGCCATTTTAATTGTTTACGGTTTTCTTAACAGAGAAGATGCAGCAGCATTCTTTATCAGCTTTTTCGTTATTTATATTGTTTACACTTTTATTGAAGTAATGATGATTATTAAACTTGCATCTAAGTGATTTACCTAATTTTCACCTAGTGTTATTTTTTTCATAAGTATATTCAACTGATAATCAAAGCTTAAAAATCTTCTTGTATTCAAAGAATCTCTGAATTTTCCAAAAAGGCATGAAATAAAGGGGATTACCTGTATTTCCATAAAGAATTATTTATAAATTGCACGTCGAAATTTAGAGCCAACTCATACCAGAATGGAAGAGAAAGGGAATCCGTTTAAATTGCATTTCAGGGAAAGCTGCCGGTTTTTAAAAATTTCAACTTTAATAGTTGTTTTTTTTCTTATCACAGGCCATGCTTTTGCCGAAAGTAATGAAGGAAGTGAAACGGCAAAGAAAAAAAAATTTGATGCAGGAAAAGTGATCATAGATCATATACTAGATGCCTATGAATGGCATATTGCTGATTATGGAGATACCCATATAAGTATTCCACTTCCTGTAATCTTATTTTATGAAGGTGAAGGGTATTTCTTTTTATCCAGTAAATTCCATCATGGTAAAGATGCTTACAAGGGTTTCAGGATTGCCTCTGATGGTCCGAAGAAGGGCCGAATTATTAGGGTGCTGGATGATGGAGTTACACCTGATCCGGATGCATCATTTGTTCTTGACCTTTCTATCACCAAAAATGTTTTTTCCATTTTTATAAGTGGAGTTTTGCTTTGCTGGTTGCTAATTTCTGTTGCACGATCTTATACGCATTACGGACCCCACAGAGCACCACGTGGTCTTTCAGCTTTCCTTGAGCCTATAATAGTTTTTGTTCGGGATGATATTGCCCGTTCTGCGATTCCGGAAAATAGAATCGATCGCTTTTTACCCTACTTACTTAGCTTATTTTTCTTTATATTCTTTAATAATTTATTGGGACTAGTACCTTTCTTTCCCGGCGGAGCCAATGTTACCGGAAGTATAAGTGTTACCCTTACACTGTCATTATTTACTTTTCTGACCTTGCATTTGTTTGCCAATAAAGAATACTGGAAACACATTTTTAATACTCCCGGGGTGCCGGTTTGGCTAAAGTTGCCCATACCGCTTATGCCAGTTATTGAGTTGGTGGGTGTTTTTATAAAGCCTGTTGTGTTAACCCTCAGGTTATTTGCTAATATTACTGCCGGACATATGATCATATTGGGGTTTGTCAGTTTGATCTTTGTACTTGGAGCATCAGGTGCTGCAATGGGATATGCAATATCACCTCTTTCGGTCATTTTTGTCATTTTTATGAACTTTTTGGAACTGCTTGTAGCATTTATACAGGCATACGTTTTTACATTTTTCAGTGCCATATTTTTCGGTATGGCAGTACCAGAAGAACATCATTAAATATAAATATTCAATTGAAACTAAACTAAGTATCACCTAAAACTAAAACTTATGTTGTTAACAGATGTATTATTGCAAGTAAGTATGGAAGCAGCCACACAATATATGAAAATGGGTGCAGCATTTGCCGCTGCAATTGCCGTTATCGGAGCTGCATGGGGCATTGGTAAAATCGGAAAATCAGCCCTTGAATCAATTGCCCGCCAGCCAGAGGCTGCGAATGATCTTCGCTCATCAATGATTGTGGTATCAGCTCTTATTGAAGGTGCAACATTCTTTGCTATTGTTGTTTGTTTACTTGTATTATTCGTATAATAGAAGCTAGTATTTCCTGGAAATGCAGTATGTTATTTACATTCTGCATATTTAATTTGTTTAATGTTGAGTGTTTGAGAAAGTTTTAATCCTTTCAACAATTGTATCATAAAAAACTAAGTTATGGAACTTGTAACCCCCGGAATCGGGCTTATTTTCTGGATGACATTGTCTTTCGGACTTGTTTTGTTTATCCTGCGTAAGTTTGCCTGGAAACCGATACTCTCTACTATAAGAGAAAGAGAGCTTTATATTGCCGGATCTATTCGTAGCAGTAAACGTATACAAAGAGAGCTGGCCGAACTTGATGCAACCAAGCAAAAGTTGATGCTACAGGCAAAAGATAAAGCAGCAGAAGTGGTTCAGCAAGCCAAAAAAGATGGTGATGAGATCATCAGAAAAGCTCAACAGCAAGCACGGGAAGAAGCATCTAAAATTATTGAAACAGCAAAAAATAGTATAAATGTTGAACGTAAAGCTGCTGAAAGGGAGATACGCCAGCAAATTGTTGATCTTACAGTAGATGTAGCAAGAAAACTCCTTCGGGAAGAGTTTGCCGATAACAAGAAAAATAACGATTATGTTGAGAAACTCCTTGGAGATATTCAGTTGAACTGATTCCATCATAAGAATTTTATCTTTTTATGAAAAACCTGCGAGTTGCAAACCGATATGCTAAGGCCCTGCTAGGTCTGGCTGAAGAAAATAATTTTTCAGACCAGGCCTTTGATGATATGAAGCTGGTTTATGAGACATTCGCTAACAGCAAAGAATTGAACACCGTTATGAAAAGTCCTATTGTAAGGATTAGCAAGAAGATCAATATTATTAATTCGGTTTTTAAAGATAAGATACACCCTGTTACATCGCATTATCTTAACATCATTACACGAAAAAAAAGAGCGGCTCTGATAGAGGGAATAGCATGGGAATTTCAGAAAATCCATAAAGAAAATCTCGATATTGAAACAGTAACCCTTATAACAGCTGGGAGAATTGATGAATCGCTTGAGAAAAAAGCTCTGGCAGTATCAAAGAAACTGTCAAAGAAATCCAATATTGAATTTATTAGAAAAGTTGATCATGATTTGATTGGTGGTTTTGTATTGCGGGTCGGGGATATGCAATATGATGCAAGTGTGAAAAGAAAACTGGCCAGTTTGAGAAAACATCTTATGGAACACTGAAAGAACTAAGCTAAAAATAGCAAAACAGAAAAGTTAAAGAAAATAATATGGCAGAGATTAAACCCGCAGAGATATCTGCAATTTTACGGCAGGAAATGTCTGGTTTCAAAATGGAAGCCGAGTTGGAAGAAACTGGTACTGTTTTACAGATAGGTGATGGTATAGCCCGTATTTACGGACTTGCCAATGTTAAAAGTGGTGAGTTGGTAAGCTTTGATGACTCCGATTTGCAAGGTGTTGTGCTAAATCTGGAGGAGGATAATGTTGGGGTTGTTTTGCTGGGTGAAGCACAGGATGTGAAGGAAGGACACCTGGTAAAGCGTACCAAAAGAATTGCTTCTATAAAGGTGGGTGAAGGATTGCTCGGGAGGGTTGTAAATACGCTTGGAGAACCGATTGACGGAAAAGGACCCATAAAAGGTGATTTACTGGATATGCCTCTGGAAAGAAAAGCACCTGGAGTAATTTACCGGCAACCGGTAAAAAACCCGCTCCAAACCGGAATCAAAGCCATTGATTCCATGATACCTATCGGTAGAGGGCAGCGCGAGCTAATTATTGGTGACCGGCAAACAGGGAAAAGTGCCATAGCTTTGGATACCATTATTAATCAGAAAGAGTTTTTTGATAAAGGTGAAGCCGTTTTTTGCGTTTATGTTGCAGTTGGTCAAAAGGGATCTACAGTGGCA
>CAYXIT010000110.1:6639-11116 GCA_964465275.1 uncultured Bacteroidales bacterium
TCTTGAGAAACATGGTGCTATGGATTATACGGTTATTGTATCTGCCAATGCAAGTGATCCTGCTGCAATGCAGTTTTTTGCACCTTTTGCAGGTGCTTCCATTGGCGAATTTTTCAGGGATACAGGCCGGCATGCATTGGTAATTTATGATGATCTTTCCAAACAGGCTGTTTCGTATCGCGAAGTATCTTTGCTTTTACGACGTCCGCCCGGACGTGAAGCTTATCCTGGTGATGTGTTTTATCTTCACAGCCGTTTGCTCGAAAGAGCAGCCAAGATAATTGAATCAGATGAAATTGCAGCACAAATGAATGATGTTCCCGAATCACTCCAGGGAAAAGTAAAAGGGGGAGGATCTCTTACTGCACTTCCCATCGTTGAAACCCAGGCCGGTGATGTATCAGCTTATATTCCAACAAATGTGATCTCTATTACCGACGGCCAGATATTCCTTGAATCAAGTCTCTTCAATTCAGGTATTCGACCTGCCATTAACGTAGGAATATCAGTTTCCAGGGTTGGAGGTAATGCACAGATCAAATCAATGAAGAAAATTGCCGGTACTCTTAAGCTTGATCAGGCTCAATACAGGGAACTCGAAGCATTCTCAAAGTTTGGCTCTGATCTCGATGCTACAACAAAAGCATTCCTTGAGAAAGGTGCCAGAAATGTGGAGCTATTAAAACAAGGACAATTCAAACCAGTGCCGGTTGAAAAACAAATCGCTCTTGTATACTGCGGAACCAAAGGGTTGCTCAGAAAACTTGAAATTAATAGAATAGCCTTATTTGAAGAGTTGTATCTGCAATACCTTGAAGAGAACCACAGAGATACACTTGACCAGTTAAAAGATGGTGTGTTTAACGATGATATTGCTGGGGTTTTGGAAGATACAGCCAAAAGTATAGTTTCTAAAATCAATTCAGAAAGTGAAAAAGTTTAAACAAACAGGATTCTGATATGGCAAATCTCAAAGAAGTCAGAGTACGAATAGCATCCATTAAGTCTACGAGGCAGATAACCAGTGCCATGAAAATGGTTTCTGCTTCCAAACTGCGTAAAGGACAAAATGCTGTTCTGAATCTTGTTCCCTATGAAAAACAATTGAGATTGACACTCAACAAAATCAATGAAACACTAAAGCCTGAAGAAAAAAACATACTGTGTATTCAAAAACCTGTAAAAAATGCGTTGGTTATAGTAGTCTCTGCCAACAAAGGTTTATGTGGTACCTTTAACTCCAATCTGCTTAAGGGTACCGTAGATCATTTGAGAAAACTAAAGGAGCAGGGTTTTAATGTGAAATTTTGGCTGATTGGTAAGAAGGCAGAAGAATTCTTCAGGAAAAGCAATTATGCAGTTCTTGAAACTCACCATGATCTGATTGATAATGTTACCTATGAAGATGCATTTGCTCTGGCGCGTAAAGCCATGAAACTCATCGAAGATGGTACTTTTCAGAAAATCGATGTGGTTTATAACAGATTTAAAAATGCTGCAGTCTACAATCTTGTGACAGAACAGTTTTTACCTATGCATATTCCTGATATCCAAGGTACAGATCAGATGCCTTTGGATACCCCTGAATATATTATGGAACCATCCAGGAAAGAATTGCTTGAAGAACTTGTACCCAAAGTAATTCAAACATACATGTTTCGGATTCTGCTTGATTCATTTACCAGCGAACAAGGTGCCCGCATGACAGCTATGCACCAGGCTACTGATAATGCCACAGAACTGCTTAAAAATCTTACCATTACCTACAATAAAGTCCGCCAGGCTTCAATTACCAATGAGATAGTTGAAATTGTGGGAGGAGCAGAAGCACTTAACAGGTAAAACACTTAATCTTCTGGGTTTTTTATTTATACACATGACTTTGTGCAGATAATTTTATCAGTATAACACTAATATTCCTTAGATTATTTGCTAACTTTGTGTTATAAAAATCGATATTATTAACCCTTAAAATATGTAAATATGTTGACGAAGAAACTGGAAAAAGTATTAAATGAACAGGTAGAAAAGGAAGGATATGCAGCACAACTTTATCTGGCCATGGCATCCTGGTCTGACAGCAAAGGCCTTGAAGGAATTTCCAACTGGTTTTATGCCCAGCACATGGAAGAAATTGAGCACATGCTAAAGTTCATTAAGTATATCAATGAAAGAGGCGGACATGCAATAGTTCCAAAGATAGACCAGCCACCACGTGAGTTCAAGGGTGTAAAACAGGCTTTTGAAGCTTCACTGGAGCATGAGCAGATGGTTACAAAATCTATCAATAACATTGTTGGTATATGCCTTGACGAAAAAGATTTTACCACACATAACTGGATTCAATGGTTTGTGGATGAACAATTGGAAGAAGAATCATCAGTACAAAGTTTGCTGGATAAACTTGATTTACTTGGCGATGGCAATCTTTATATGTTTGACCGTGATATAATGGCCATGCGTGCTGAAGGTGAAGGAGAAGAATAGCATTAAATAACAGCGTGAATTTACCGGGAGATCTTTTGATTATCCCGGTTTTTTATTCGGTGTAAAAACTTTCTAAGTGAAGAGAAACATTCTTATATTGATTAATCCTGTTTCCGGAATAAGCAACAAACACAGGATTAGGCAAATATTGAAAGAAAGGCTGGATGATTCAGGGCTGGATTATCAGGTAAAATTTACCGGTTATTCCGGACATGGAACAGAGCTTGCACAAGAGGCTGTTAATTCAGGCCATGATGCAGTAGTTGTTGCCGGTGGTGATGGTTCAGTAAGTGAAGTCGCTAAGGCGTTAGTAAATACAGATGTAGCTTTAGGTATTATTCCAACCGGATCAGGAAACGGACTGGCCCATTTTCTTAAGTTACCCTTCAATTTGAGTAAAGCCATCGGTAATATCAAAACTTTCCGGGTAAAAAAAATTGATACTTTTACTGTAAATGGCAGGTTTGGATGCAATCTGTCTGGAGTGGGTTTTGATGCAAAGGTAGCCGATGAGTTTTCAAAAGTTAAACGAAGAGGTTTCTGGTCATATTTCAGAATAGTTCTTCAGGAATATGTGACATATGAATCACAGAATTATGTTCTGGAATTTGATGGGAAAACGATTGAAAGGAAAGCTTTGATGATATGCTTTGCCAATTCCAATCAATTTGGAAACAATACTGTTATTGCCCCCGGGGCATGTGCAGATGACGGTTTGATAGATATCTGTGTTATTTCGAAAGTACCCATCTTAGAAGCACCTGTTATGGGAACCATGCTGGTGTCCAGGCTTTTGAATAAAACCCATTATGCCGAATATTTTAAAACCAGCGAAGTAGTTTTGAATAAACCTGAAGGTATACCGCTGCATATTGACGGTGATCCTGTTGATACTGAGAACACAATTCGTGTAAAGGTAAATCCGTTATCATTGAACGTAATTGTTTCCTGATTTTTATAAGTTAAATTTCATGACAAAGAAAAACAAGAGAACCATAGGCAATATTGTCTATTCAACCAACAGAGAATTGGATTTTAATTTACCTGATGAACAGGAAGAAACCCTTCCGCCCCAGCAGCAGAACCTGAGAATTCATCTGAGCAAAAAGGGCAGGGGCGGCAAAACAGCTACCCTTGTAACAGGCTTTGCAGGTTCTGATGATGATTTGGAAAGTTTGGGAAAAACGCTTAAAGCAAAATGTGGTGTGGGAGGCTCGGTAAAGGATGGGGAAATTCTTTTACAAGGTGATTTGCGAGAAAAGGTGCTGGAATTTCTTACCAAAGAAGGGTATAAGGCAAAGAAGGCAGGTGGGTAACAGGTGGGTAAAAAGACACTTTAATTTTTTTTATCACAAACAAAGTTTTTTATTCAGACCCATTTGCGGTCTTTGCGGTTTTTCTTTGTGTTCTTTGCCATGAATATTTCTATTTCATCTCCTTAATTAAGAATTATTTTATCTGGGATCAGGTCTTCCATACTTTACCGGCGGAGCGGGTTCGGATTTAAGCTAAATGACATCAATTCTCACCTTTTCTTTTTTTGAAATGTTTTGAATCGCCCCACTCTCCATAACCGATTTCACCTCCGGCCATATGAATACGGGCTTCAAGGCATCTTTTACATTCTTCGGCATCTTCGTCAGTGCAGGGTTTATCTTCGTAAAGGAGATAGTCTTCCCGGTAAAGGGTAGGAGTGAGGTTGGGCATAATGATATTGGCGCCTACCTTCATAGCTTTTTCGCGACCCAGTGGATCGATGGCCTGCATGGCGGTAGTGGCGGCAATGTTGATATCTTTCATCATTATTCTTAAAACGGCAACCATCTTCAGACTGAGATAGAATCTGTCAAGTTTTGACATTAAATGATCTTTATATTGATACAGGGGTGTGTGTTCATGTTCAATATAAGGACCCATTCCCACCATATCTATATCAAAATCGCGCATGAATAAAAGATCATTGGCTAAATCATCATAAGTTTGGAAAGGT
>CAYXIT010000111.1:0-3664 GCA_964465275.1 uncultured Bacteroidales bacterium
TTTCAGGGACTAGTGTACGCAAGTACGTGCAGGTTCGAGTCCTGTTCTGGGCACATTAAAAAAAGCCCCGCAGATAATTTCTGCGGGGCTTTTTTTTGCCGTTGGTTTTACTCACTTTGCTGCCTTTGAAAATCAAAACTTCTGTTTATCTGATTGTCTTGTCCTAAAATGGTTACAGGTGATTTGCCACCGGTTTCTTTGCCTAATTTAATTCTTCCATTATCATTTCTATTTGTAATACAACATTTTCAATCCTGGAGCCATATTCGTCGGTTTCTTCTGTGATGGCTTTGATTAATAAATCATGGAGAGTTATTCTGAGCTCAGAATAGGTTTTTAGTTTAGAAACGAAATTTTCCAGATTTTCGGGCAAATCATCGATTGTAAGGATTTCACCGGTAAGGACAACATTTTGTGCCCAAAGATTCTTCCCGTATTTGATTTCATCAATCAATTCATCTTCATCCAGGTAATCCATTTTTTCATACACTTCCAGGGCCCTGGTTTCATTTTCTGCAAAACGGGTAATGTTATTTTCGTAGGTTGCTATGTCAAAGTCATAATCAGGTTCGCTGGCAAAAATATATCCAACTACACCTGCAACTATAAGTAAACTGAATACCAGCCCTATACCGGCTGCTCTCCATGCAGAATAAAACTCACCACGGTTGTCTTTATGATCTTGTAAAGTTTCTCCCTGCAATTTGTTTGCTACCAAATAAATCAGTCCTGTGTATATGGCAGGAATTAAAGAGCTGGGAATTCTGTCAATAGTGCTTTCAGGTATAGAAAAAAGCAGTACAAATAAAAGGAACGTGGATAGTATACCTATAAACAAAGCATTAAGTGCCTTTTTTTCCTCGTTCAGATTCAGAAAGTTTCTTCTGATCAATATTCCCGCAGCCACAGGACCACCCAAAAAAGTGGCAATGGATATGGATCTTAATGAATAGAACTTCTGGTATTCATCTGTAGTTTCATCTTTCATGGCGTTAGATTATGTTGAAATGGTGAAAAGAATTCCAGTCAAATGCAAATCAATAAGCTTTATTGAATTTTTTACTCAACAAATATATAATTCTTTTCTGTTTAGGAGGTATTCTTTGTTTTATAGTGAATTGAAAAACTGTGTTTTTAAGGCAATAATACCGCATGTTCTGCTATTATACTTATATTTGAATTCTTATTAACACATCTATAATGAAGAGTACACTCTGGTTAATGATTTTCTTTTTGTTTTGCCGGCCTTTACAGGCACAGGTTATTTTGGTAAACTGCGCTGAAAAAGCTGAAAACTACTCCGTTGAAGTGGCTAAAGCCATGATTGATGGTGATGATGAAGCGCTGGCAGAATTACTTTTTGCCTGGGAGCAGGATTGCGGAATCACCGAACCGGTTTTTCGGGCCCGTGCCCTGCAGCTCATCGCTGATGGCCGGTTTCCGGGGCCACTGGATGAATCTTTATTGCTGGAAAATGCTGTTGCTTTCGAAATCCGGCACCGGATCATTACGGAAGAGAGCCCGTTAGTAAGAGATTTTTTTTACGAAGAGCATGATGAGTATTTCGGGTATGTACCACTTAATGACGATTTTGACAGACAAACCCTACGAATCGCCAATCGACTGAAAAATCAGGTGGAAAAGAATACGCTTGAATACCGGTTGCTGGAATTATACTCCGGAAATACGGAGTCTTTTTTCCTTGCATTGAAAGAGGGCAACTTTGCAGAAACACAACTTGCCGGGGATTACAATAACCGTGTAGCTGAACTGCTGAATATGCCCGAAATAAACCTGGGTGTGAGAGGGGGTATGTGGTTTCCCATGGGTGACCTGGATATCCTGGGAGCTCATCCTGCTTTGGGGGTAAACCTGGGCGTGAAAAAGAACAGAAATTACCTGGATGCAATCTTTGATATCCGGTTTGGAAAAGCTGCCAACCCGGTAACGCTGGTTGTGCAGGATACACTGGTTACTGCTACAAATTTCCAGGGGGCCTATATGGGCCTGGAATGGACAAGGGTTCTGGTAAAAGGCAGCAATTACGAGATTGAATTGTTTGCGGGTGCAGGGTATGATGTTATTGATTTAATTGAAGACGGGCAGGATCCCGAGCGCCAGACATTTGGTTCTTTTGCCGTACATTTCGGACCTTCTTACCGGTATATATTTGCCAACCGAACCTGGTTGAGTATAAGGCCGGGCTTTTATCTGCTGAACCACAACCATGAAGGTGGCAGTTCATTTAAAGGCAATGCATGGAGTTTTACTGTTGCGTTCGGTTTTTCAGACAATGCCCGGAAAACCGAAAATCTCCGCAGGCTGGGATTTGAACGCTGGTAAAAAATGACAGGCCAATCCCCCTTTGGTAATATTTAGTCTGTTTGCAAATTGCTTTACAGTGGCTCTGTAAGGTCGAAATCAGCCTGAAATACGATTTCACTATTATAAAGAAGGCGATAGCTGAAATTTGTCATTTCTTCATTGAGCACCACATGCCATTCACGATTAAGGGTGTCGGTAAGAAGATCAATCGTATAATCATCTGCCGGAAAATGTTGTTGGAAAGCATCGCCGGTGCCATCGGAGTAACCCCCGTAAAGGGTTTGTTCTTCGGGAGTGCCATCTTCGTGGCGGTGATCGTGTCTGAATCGCAGTCGCCCGTCCTCGGCAAGAAACATCCATGTTCGTGAATAGTCATCATCAATATGGAAGGGTATGTGAACATGATCAGGCTCGCAAACTGTTACATGCATAACAAGGTCCTTGCCGGCCCAGCTTTCCCTGCCTTCCTGCATGTAGGTTTCCTCTCCGCGGAAAGATTGCCCGCAAAGACTTTTCAGATTGTTGAGAAATGCCATTTCGGCGTCAGGTAATATCATCTCATCAGTATCTGTAACTTCGGCTGACTGATCTTGTTTGGGTCCTGTACCGCAGTAACTCAGCACAAATGCAATGATCAAAATTACGATTGAAAATTTTTTCATACTCCTGTTTTTTGGGGATTAATAAAATGTATTTGAAATAATACTAAATTTCCCTTTGATCGTAAGCTTCACGAAAAACGCGCATAAAATTACCTGACCATACTTTCTCAATATCTTCCCGGCTATAACCCCTTCTGAGCATTTCAACAGTAATATTGTGCATTTGTGATACATCATAACAATCTTCCAGTTGTCCGCCCCCGTCAAAATCACTTCCTATTCCCACATAATCAATACCGATCAGATCAACAATATGATCAAGATGATCAACAAGGTGAGAAACGGTGGGCAGTTGTGAAGGAAAATCGCGATCAATGGCATACCATTCTGCACGGGCTTCTTCCATTTGTTCTTCAGAAAGATTCTGGAAGTTGTTATAGCGTTCTCTGAGTTCTGCCCTGGCTGAATCTCTTGGCGGATTGGGTGGCAATTCTGTAACATACAGGAAACAGAGTTGCACCACACCCCCGTTCTCAGCAAGAGCCTTTAACATGTCATCAGTGAGATTGCGTGGATTATCATATACGGCACGGGTATTTGAGTGTGAAGCAATAACAGGGGCAGAGGTTGTTTCCAGCACATCATAAAAAGCTTCATCAGAAACATGGCTTACATCAACCATCATCCCCATCCGGTTGAGTTTTTTTACCAGCTCGTGACCCATTTCCGACAGGCCA
>CAYXIT010000111.1:3674-9191 GCA_964465275.1 uncultured Bacteroidales bacterium
GTAAAGCCGCTCGGCATTGTCGATGACATCGACACCCATTTCCGACAGGCCATTATGCCATGGCCATTCATCGTCCGTTGATGAATCGCTGAAATGATTGTTGCGGGTGTGGGATAAAGTTACATAACGCGCCCCAAGGTCGTAATACTGATCCAGGCGGGACAGATCTTCCCCTATTGGATAGGCATTTTCCAATCCTATATAAACAGCTTTTTTGCCTTTTTCTCTCAGTTGATATGCATCATCAGGTTTGAGAGCCAGTTCAGCAAGATCGTCGTTCTGTTCCTGGGCATCATGTATGGTTTCAAACAAACCAAGAGCCCTTTCATGAGCCACATTCCAGGCTTCGGGAGTACTTTCTCCCTGCCCAAGGAAAACTGCAAAGAAAACGGCATCGAGCCCTCCTTTATCCATCCTGGGGAAATCAACTTTGCCCCCACCACGATGGGGGTCGTTGTATTCCCCAAGATCAAGCCCGCGACGGCCCAGCATCAGTGGTGTATCGGTATGACTGTCAAGTGTGAGTATTTCTTCATGTATGCTTTTTGCTTGCTCCAAAAGCTTTTTATCAGTATTGTCGCACGATGTAAATAGCAGAACAAGTGAAATGAATATTGCTGAAAAACCAGATACTATTCGCATATTTTTTATGTTTTGAAATTGAGCTTAAGCTTGCTATCGTATTACAACCCTTTTGGTTTTACTGCCATGATTGCCGGTTATCTGAACAAAATACATTCCTTTGGCTTCGTTGTTCAGGTCAACAGGAAATAGTTCATCCCATTGGGTGCTGATCACCCTGTCCTGATACACCAGGCTGCCCTGCACGTTGAATATTCTGATATCAACAGGTCCGCCTGATGGTGACATCACAATATTAAAAGTTCCTTGATTGGGATTGGGGAAAACATCAAAAGCGAATTTTGTTTCCCATTGCGATACGGATGTATCAATCTGACGAAATACTGCCGTGGCTGTAATATCCTGATCAACAGTTACAGTGATCTGTTCGTTATCATACGTTTCTTCGTCACTCATTTGCCACTCTTCAAACAACCAGCCTTCCGCCGGTGTGGCAGTTATTTCTACTTCTGTGCCTTCAACGTATGTGTAAGTACCCGGTGCAGGGGTTGTTTCACCTTCGCCGGTGATGTTTACGGTAAGATTCCATGTGATCTCAGGTGTGATCAGTACCAGGTTTTCTTTAACGAGTTCCTGTCCGTTTATAGTTAGTGAAATGGTTTTGTACCCTTCAGTTTCATAAGTTATAGTATGATTATCAATACCTTCAGCAGTTTGCGGGTTTGCTCCGTCACCAAAATGCCAGACAGCTTCATCAATCTGATCTTCGGTAAGACAGCCGGTATAATAAAATACTACTTCATCATTTACATCAACTGACGTATCGCTTACAGCAAAATCAACCGTTTCGCCAGCGGCTTCAAAACTCCAGAAATTATCGGGTGCTACAAAAGGTTTGGTAATGGTTTTATTGGGGTTGGTTGCACTGATGTAATAGTCGATGGTAGTATTGCAGGCCTGCACAGGGATTGCAGCAGAATAAACATTTGATTGCAATGTCATGGGGATTTCGGTAAAAACTTCCTGATCATCTATCCTGTAGAAAACACTTGCTGAATTTATACCAATGGCATTTTTAATAGTGGCTTCAATAAGATATTCGTTAAGATCAATATCTACTTCACGGATGGGAGCGTGCGAAATGAAGATCGGATCAGTGGCAGCTATTTCACGGCTTATGCAATGTATGGCACCGCTGGCAGGGATAACATCCTCCATATCGATTCCTATAATATCATAACCGGGCATGGCCTGCTGATATACAGAAATAGCTTCATTATTTAATGCTGTATTATAATATTGGGGTACCAGAACAAGATCGTTAATTATCAGAGCATTTGTGAATGTGCGGTAAGAAGACTGCGGCGGATAGTTTCCATTGGATGCCGGCACCATCGGTATGCGCACAACCTGGTAATCTCTTTCGAAACAGGTTTGATGATTTTCAAGCAACCAGTTGAGATTTGTTTCAATATAGGGGCCATCAGATACACCTGTTGGGAATTCTCCAACCAGCAAAGTTTCTTCATCCAGCAGTTTCATATGCATATCAATATGACTGATATTATCATAAGGTAGTTCATCCATTTTGATATAACGATCGATGCCCATGTATGCCAGCTTAATGGCATCAATCTGGTTTTCAGTAAGTGCAGAGTTCTCTGTAAGAATAAGTTTTGATGAAAATCCTGTACCATGACCGTCACTCATAAAATTTCCTCCAGTAGTTACCAGTCTGTTTGGGTTTGAAGTCATCTGGAAAACTTCAAGATCAAGGGCATTGGCAAGGTTTACAGGCACCATATTGTCATCCGGTCGCCAGGGCCGGTTATAAACCCAGTCAACAAAGGCCAGTTCATCCGTTCCGTCAAGGTATATGCTTTGTGGACCGTAATCTCTGACCCAAACTGAGTTATAAGGCAATTGGAGTATGACAATGTTATCCAAGCTAACACCTCCTTGGGTAAGATATGATTGCACACTAGAAGCATTACTGGCAATGATATAAACAGGTACCCTCAGACTGGTGTGTCTTACAATCTCTCTTAGCTCCCAGTTATAAGCTGCCCAGGTTACTATTACGCCTCCCATTTCTTCAAATTCAGCAGGGGTGCGGGGTGTAGCTGAAGGGGGTTGAATGCCTTTGCCTCCATATTCAAAAGTGCGGATATATTCCTGGTAAACTTCTTTTTCCCCTTCTGTTAATCCTTTCGGGAAAAATTCCTGTGCAAATCCGGTTAGACTTATTAAACTGAGAATTGCGATCAATGAAAAGTATTTAAGTTGCATGAAAACTAAATTTAATGGATGTATTTATTATGTTAATTATTTTTAGATATGATTCTTAAAATTTTTTCTGTTACCTGAAATTGTTCATTGAATATCCTGATAAAGAATATGCCATTATTTTGTATGTTTGAAATGTCAAGTGGGATATGATAGCGGATTTCAGACTTTTCTTCCCGGAGAATAACTCTGCCGGTAATATCATAAACTTCAATATTTATGGGCTCATCAGGTGGATAATTTGTAATGTACAAATGTACTAAATTTAAATTTACCGGATTTGGACCCAGTGTCATAACAACAGGTTGTTTTGAGTCGTAAGGGGGCAATTGTTTGCATACCAGTGGAAAAACTGCCAGATCAACGTTGAGTGTTCCGTTCCATGAGTCTTTGAAATTATGCCATGTGTTGTCTTCCCATTGTTCCCATGCATATGTTTCATCGCGAAAATCAGATGCCAGCAGGGCCAGCGTATCGGTTTCAGGCAGTATAACACCCAAAAAAAATGAGCCTTCAACTGCCACAGGCGGATCAAATGAAAAATGGGTAAGCCTGCTATGTAGAATATCATTTTGTATTTCATTCAGATTTAATAATTGTTTTCTTATCGGGGCACTTTCTGGTTGTCTGCCGCTGCCGGTTTCCCATAGGGCTGCCCATGCCACATCATTTGTGTAATGAGCTGCACCAAAAGCAAAACTTCCGCCTTCAACAATATTGAATTCTTCGGTATTTTCATAAAACTGAGCCTTGGCTTTATCATTATAGGCATTGGTGCCGGCGGCATAACCTCCATTGCTGGCAGAATAAAGGAATAGCTGATTTGCTTTAAGTTCTTTGTTCAAAGTATCGCACCATAAATCACTGAACTGGGGCTCGGTATGAGCATCTGAATTTTTTATGGGTGCCCTGAAACCATTAAGTGTGGCATGCATGCGATTCGACTGTCCGATGGTAAAGATATTCATGCATCTGTCATCCGTATAATCCATATAGTTCATAAACATATCATCACTCTCGCATGAATGTTGGGGAAAAGAAGGGCAATGATAATATGCTTTTTCCTGGTTGGGGGTATCTGCAACATAATCAGTTGCTTCGCAATTGTCTTCATCACCCCAGGTATGTACCAGGTTAAGCCAGTGACCTACCTCGTGAGTTACTGTTCGCCCTTCATTAAAAGGATATTGTGCTGTGCCCGTAGTTCCGAAATTTCTCCAGGAAATAACTATGCCGTCTGTTGAAGGTTGTCCTCCCGGGTACTGTGCATAGCCCAGGTATCCTGAATCAAGATTACACACCCAGAAATTCAGATAACGATCACGATTCCATATGTTTATACCACCGGTATCATCAAACTTAACATGATCGGTTTCAATGGAAAAAGCTTCCACATCAGTTGCTGTGCGTGTAATGCCATTGGTTGGCAATCCATCAGGAGTGCGTCGGGCCAAACGAAACTCTATGTGTGTATCTGCTGCTATGTTTCTGAAAATCTCAGGGGTGTTTGTTGTATCTGAGTTTAGTCTTCTGAAATCTGTGTTCAGCGCTTCAATCTGTGAAATGATCTGCTCTTCGGAAATGTTTTGTTCAGGATGGTTTACATTAAATACAACATGCACAACCACCGGAATAATAATTGTTTCCGTAATCTGATCTGATTGTTTGAGTTGTTGTTCCAGCCATTGGGCTGTAAGGATCTCAAGCTTTTTGCGGTACTGCCGGATCTCAGGAAACCTGCTTTCTTCAAGCTCCCTGTAAAGAGTAGATCCGCAGCGATGAAAAACAGGTTCATCGCTTATAATTTCTTTTGTATCTCTGCAGCATGAATGATCAGGAAGATGAGTATGCAAGGCATTAACAGACGCACCTGACATTATAACCAAAGTTGAGAATAAAAAGGATATTATAAGCAATCTTCCCGATAATAACATCTGTATACCTGTTGTAACTTTAATAAACTGCATCAAATAAGGCAGCAATAAGTGATAAGCAAATGTAAGGAAAATCAATTCATACAAATCTTTAAAATTCTTAATACACTATTTAGGTTTTTACGTAGGGTTGCTGTAAGTAATAGATGCAAAATAAAATCAGGGAAAACATCAATTGTAAAACTGAAGATTTGGGTATAAATTTAGACAAGTTTATTTTTTTTGTAGACTATTTTGGTTTTTTCTCACCTTTAGTTAGTTGCAAAATATTCTTTCAAGGGTTAGTAACCCAAAAATTATTTATCAGGAAGATTTTTAAAATAGTGTATGAATAAATCTGTACTTACTTTTCTTTTTCTTTTTTTCATTTTGGTTAGATCGGGGTTTTCCGATATCTGGATAGTTTGTAATCAGTACAGTGATGGTTCGCATTATTCAAGTATACAGTCAGCCATTGAACATGCACAAGCACATGATACCATATATGTTAAAGGCTCGAAAATGAATTACGGCAGTGTGCTGCTGGAGAAACCTCTAACTTTGATAGCTGAAGGTTCATTGAATGATGAGTTACCTGCAAATTCAGTTAAGCTTACCCGCCTGTTGTTAACCCATAATCCTTATCTGAAAACCGTTTCATCAGGAAGCAGTATTATTGGCTTTGAATTTCCCTACTTTTCAGGGAATAAGCCCAACATTATATCCATACCCAATC
>CAYXIT010000111.1:9201-10973 GCA_964465275.1 uncultured Bacteroidales bacterium
AAAATATTACTATTGAACGCAACTGGGTTTGGTTTATAGAAATTCCCTCTGCTGCCCGAAACTGGACTTTCAGGAATAATATCATCCGGGGCTGGGTAAATGGTGGATCAGAAACTTCTCTCAGACATGGCGGGTTTGAGCTATTTCACTTCCATAACAATATAATAAACACAATTAAAGGTTTTGAGAACAGCGAAGTTTATATTTATAATAATGTTATTACGGGCAGATTGAAAAATATTTCCGGTGCAAAAGTGTATAACAATATTTTTTCGAGAGAGACCTATGTGCTTGAAAATGTTTCGGGTTGTCATTTTCGTGGAAACGTAACCGTGAGTGAGAAACTGGCAAACGATGAATGCTACAGCCAGCCTGAACGTTTCGAAGGTATGAATAAATGTACAGGCGAGTATAATACAGGGTCAGGTAACCTCGTAGGAGTCGATCCTGGTTTTGCCTATTGGCCAAGTACAGATGTTATGGGTGGGAGTGTTTTTAAGTTAAATAATGGATCACCGGCAAAATCAGCCGGAATAAAAGGGCAGGAGCCTGGTATTTATGGAGGTGATTTTCCTTTTCCTGAAAATTATTTCAAAAACCAGGAAATGTATGATCCCTTTCCTGCCTTTATCACATCAGTTTATTAATCCAGTATTATTTTCAGTAAAGATCTGATCAGTAACGGATATTGAAACCGTCATAATTTTTGAAAGAGATTTCATTGGAATGCACTTTGGTAACATTTGCCAGCAATGGTCCTTTTTTGCACCAGTCAAGAAAAAGTTCAATATTCCTGGTTTGCCCGCAAGCTTCAATATAAACTGACCCGTCAGGCATGTTTTTCACAAATCCTTTAATGCCAAATTTTTTAGCGGCATTTTCCGTCTGGTATCGAAATCCCACTCCCTGAACACGGCCTTTTATGCTTATTCCTGCGCATTTCTCCTGCATGATATTTTTTTTTGAAAATTAGAAATTTATTCTTTTTCTGGT
This sequence comes from uncultured Bacteroidales bacterium, assembly GCA_964465275.1. Taxonomy (GTDB): domain Bacteria; phylum Bacteroidota; class Bacteroidia; order Bacteroidales; family UBA7960; genus SKVR01. The sequence goes on from CAYXIT010000111.1 coordinate 10,195, forward strand.
TCTTTTGTTCCTGAGAAAACCATTTATGATTTGTCTGGCATCCCTGGTATCTTCTCCCGGGATAAGAAAATTTTTAAAGTCGTCAACTGAAATAACCGATTCCATTTTCTCCACATAACCGTAACCCAGATATGTGCCGTTCTCTATGATAATAAAAGCTGATTCTGAAGGGGTTCTGCCTGTTTCAAGTACAATCATATTTTGTTTTACAAAACCGGCATGGTCAAGAGCCTCCTGTACTCTTTTGTTGTATTCTTCAGGTGGTTCTTTTCCTATGCAGGCACCACGGCATTGTTTTACGGCATAATGGAAACATGCACCATTGGTGGAATATAACCCTGTAAGGTTCTGGCACAAATTGAATTTATCAGTAAGACGAAATAAGAAATCCTTACCTTTTTCAAGATTTGCAAAACTTGTATGGGGTAGTGTGCCGTTACTGTTTTTATCAATCTTCAAACACAGATAACCTTTCTCGTCGGTGTAACTATAAAGACCGTAATTATAAAGGCTCCTTCTTTGCAGGCGGTTGAATAACGGTTGGTGGGCTTTTATCTCTTCCGACTCTTTCAGCAATGCCAGTAACTCACTTCCTGTAACTTCACAGGTTATTTTTGTGATCAATCCCACCATTTCCAGTGCTTTTTTACTTGTTACCCTGCTCAGATGTGAAAGTACCCGTTGCCGGATATTTTTACTTTTACCGATATAAATGATGTTCTCTTTTTCATCCAGAAAATAATAAACCCCGGTTTTTGACGGAAGTGCTTCAATTACCT
>CAYXIT010000112.1:0-603 GCA_964465275.1 uncultured Bacteroidales bacterium
GAATTGATGTTACTACAGCAGATGAAATGCACAGGGCATGTACTGAAGTTTTTCCGGTAATGGATGCTGCCATACTTACTGCTGCAGTGGCTGATTTCCGACCTGAAAAGCCGGCTGAAAAAAAGATAAAACGTAACGGGGAGAGATTAACTATTGAACTGGTTCCTAACCCCGATATACTGGCAGCCCTGGGTAAAATCAAAAATGAAAAACAAGTGCTTGCGGGGTTTGCCCTGGAGACAGACAATGAAGAAGCTAACGCACGTAAAAAACTGAAAAATAAAAACCTTGACTTTATTGTAATCAACTCCCTGAATGATACCGGTGCAGGCTTTGGTGCCGATACCAATAAAATCACTATTTTAGACAATAAAAACCGGCTTTCGGGGTTTGATTTAAAAAGCAAAAAACTGGTTGCACACGATATTGTAAATAAACTGGTAACTTATTTTGAAAAATAATCGGTTATTTGTTCAGATGTTTCTGGTTACTTTTTTTGAATACTTTAATTGACTGCCATTTTTAAAAATATGCGAAAAACAATCTATCTTTTCATTTTGATGCTTTTTTCTTTGGGCTCAGTTAAAGCCCAGGAATTACAGT
>CAYXIT010000112.1:631-10675 GCA_964465275.1 uncultured Bacteroidales bacterium
CCAGATACTTCAAACCCTTCAGTCATCGGTATATGAGTTTATGAATCAGCGCAACTGGACCGAGTACCAGTTTAAGCCCGAAGAAAGAATAGAAGCCAGCATTCTTATTACCGTAAATGAAAAAATCGGCAGTGACGAGTACAGGGCAACCATACAGGTGCAGTCGCGGCGACCCATTTTTCAAACATCTTACAGTTCGCCCATTATTAATCACAATGATCGCGATTTTAGCTTCCGTTATGTAGAAAACCAACCCCTGGAATTTGCTGATAATACATTTACAAATAATCTAACATCCGTACTTGCTTTTTATGCCTATATCATTATAGGTTTTGATTTTGATACCTTTACGCCCATGGGGGGCACTCCCTATTTTGAGAAAGCCCAGAGCATAGTTAACCTTGCACAGAATGCCCAGGAGCGGGGCTGGAAATCTTTTGAAGGCCAGAGAAATCGTTATTGGCTCATGGAAAATATTTTCAATACCCAATATACCAATATCCGCCAGGCATTATATACATATCACCGTCTTGGATTCGACAGAATGACCGATAATATGGATATGGCACGTACCGAAGTGGTCAATGCCATTGAAATGTTTCAGCGGGTGCACCGGCAAAGGCCCGGCAGTTACCTTATGTCGATCATTATGACCACCAAGGGTGATGAGCTCGTTAACCTGTTTACCGAAGCACCTGCCATGGAAAAAAATCAGGTGGTACAGATACTTACAGAGATAGATCCTGCAAACAGTGCGCGTTACCGGCGGATTACCCAGCCACGTAACTGATTTCACCGCAAACAATCGTTTTAATTGGTCACTCAGAAATACCATTTTGCAGCCCGATGTATTGCAAAGTTTGTTAACTTTGTGGCTTCGCTAAAATTTTAGCCTGGTTCAAATGTTAAAAAGTCTTCTGATTGAAAACTATGCCCTCATTGAGAAACTGGACATCAGCTTCGATGACGGGCTAACTATAATTACCGGTGAAACAGGTGCAGGTAAATCAATCCTGCTCGGTGCACTGGGTTTGATACTTGGTCAGCGGGCCGACACTAAAGTACTTTACAACCCTCATAGGAAGTGTATTATTGAAGGTACTTTCTCCATCGAACAACTCAATCTGGAAGAATTGTTTTCAGAGAATGAGTTGGATTATGAATCTCCGGCTATTTTTCGAAGAGAAATAAACCCTCAAGGCAAATCACGTGCATTTATAAATGACACACCGGTTACGCTCAATATCATGAAAGATATTGCCGGGCGGCTTATTGATATTCATTCGCAGCATCAAAATCTTTTGGTTGGAAGATCAGCTTTCAGATACAGTATTATTGATGCCTTTGCCGGATTGCAGTTGACTGATTTCAGAAATGAATTTCATAAACTTTTACAAACCCGAAAAGAGCTTGATAGGCTGCGTGAGAGTGAAAAGCAGACCCGCAGCGAGCTGGATTATTTGAAATTTCAGTACGACGAGTTGTATAAAGCACAACTGAATGCTGAAGAGTTTACTGAAATTGAGTCGGAACTTGAGATTCTGGATCATGCATCGGAAATCAAACAGAACCTAGAGAAGGCAGATTTTCTGTTGCAAACCGGTCCTGAAAATGTACTTTCTCTTCTGTCGGAAGTAACAAATATTTTCCGTACCCTGGAAAAATTTACTGCCAGGTATGCTGATCTTCACCAACGGCTGACTTCTTCGGAAATAGAGATCAAAGATATAAGCAGTGAGATAGCTGCTGTAAAAGAAGACGTTTCTATTGACCCTGGCAGAGCCGGTGAACTTCAACAACGATTCGATCTTTTACAAAAACTGTTGCATAAGCATGCTGCAACAGATGTGAATGAGCTTATCAGTATCAGGGATGATTTTCGGAAAAAGATTGATGGCTTTGAATCACTTGAACAGGATATTGAACAACTGGAACAGGAATACCGTACTCGGGAAGAAAAACTTATTGCTGATGCCGGGAATATCAGCAAAATAAGGAAAAAGGCTGTAAACGGATTACAGGAGCAGATCAGCAGTATACTCCGAGAACTGGGCATGCCAAAGGGTCGTTTCATAATCAGCCACACGCAGTCACCACAATTGCACAGCAACGGAACAGATGACTTCACCTTTCTTTTTTCAGCCAATCCCGGTTCCGAGCCCCGCGAACTTACCAGTATTGCTTCAGGTGGAGAGCTTTCCAGGCTGATGCTGGCCATGAAATCGGTTGTTTCTCTCAAAAATCTTCTTCCCACCATTATATTTGATGAAATAGATACTGGTGTCTCAGGTGAGATAGGTTTTAAAATGGGTGATATTCTCGGAAGAATCGCACGTAATATGCAGGTAATATCCATTACTCACCTGCCGCAGGTTGCAGCTAAGGGAAATCGTCATTTTATTGTGTATAAAGAAACAGAAGATGATGCAACCAAAACACATATTAAAAAAGTAGAAGAAAAGCACAGAGTAATTGAGATTGCAAAAATGCTTGGGGGTGAAAATCCGAGTGAAACGGTTTTACAAACCGCAGAAGAATTAATTCAAAAACAGCATATTCACAAAAATTAAAATAAAATGGCAAATAATTTATTAAAAGGAAAAAGAGGTATTATTTTCGGTGCCCTCGATGAAAACTCCATTGCCTGGAAGGTAGCCGAGCGTGCTAAAGAGGAAGGAGCCGTATTTGTTCTTACCAATGCTCCTGTTGCACTGCGCAAGGGAGATATTTTCCGTCTTGCAGAAAAAACCGGCAGCGAGGTAATTTCTGCTGATGTTACCCAGGTAGATGATCTTGAGAATCTTTTGCAGGAAAGCATGAAAATCCTGGGAGGAAAAATCGATTTTATTTTGCACTCGGTAGGCATGTCGCCAAATGTTCGCAAGGGCTTACATTACACTAACCTGGATTATAACTACCTGAACAAAACCCTTGATGTATCAGCTATTTCTCTTCATAAAGTACTCCAGACAGCTTATCAGCTTGATGCCATGAACGACTGGGGTAGTGTGGTGGCATTAAGTTATATTGCTGCCCAACGAACTTTTTCTTCTTACAGCGATATGGCCCAGGCCAAGGCAATGCTTGAATCTATTGCCCGAAGCTTCGGATATCATTACGGTAAAAAGCGTAAGGTGAGAGTGAATACGGTGTCGCAATCTCCTACCAAAACAACTGCAGGGCAAGGTGTAGGAGGCTTTAATGCATTTCATACCTATGCCAATTGTATGTCACCCCTTGGAAATGCAAGTTCGGCCCAGTGTGCCGATTACTGCATTACTCTTTTCTCTGACCTCACAAAAATGGTTACCATGCAAAATCTTTATCACGATGGAGGATACTCTACAATGGGTATTAGTGATAAACTTATTGATGACTGTTTTGTGTGCCAGGGCGATTGTCATGATAAGAACACCGACGATTAATAAAAAAATCGTAGGTTTGCGCCGGGAATTTTTTCAGAAATCTATATAAAATTAAAACCCTTACTTCATGAGTTTTAAAATTGTTGTATTAGCCAAGCAAGTACCCGACACTCGCAATGTGGGTAAAGATGCCATGAAGGCTGATGGTACTGTTAACCGCAGCGCTCTGCCGGCGATCTTCAACCCCGAAGATCTTCATGCCCTTGAGCAGGCACTCAGGATCAAGGATCGCATCGCCGATGCCGAGATCATTATACTTACTATGGGTCCGCCCCGGGCTGCCGAAATTATCAGGGAAGCAATGTATCGTGGCGCAGATTCCGGTTATCTTATTACCGACAGGAAATTTGCCGGTTCAGATACCCTGGCTACTTCTTATGCTATCTCTTTAGCAGTGAAGAAACTGCAGCCTCACCTGGTAATTGCAGGTCGGCAGGCCATTGATGGTGATACTGCCCAGGTAGGTCCGCAGGTAGCAGAAAAATTAAATATACCACAGGTAACCTATTGTGAAGAAGTACTTGAAATCAAGGAAGACGAATTGATTGTCAAGCGCAGACTTGAAAGAGGTGTTGAGGTTGTAAAAGCAAAAACCCCTCTGTTGATAACTGTGCACAGTTCTGCTCCGGCATGCCGGCCCAGGAATGCCAAGCTCATCATGAAATACAAGCATGCGCGTACCGTATCGGAACTGGTTGAAGAAACCAAGGATTACACCGAAATGATGACAAATAAGCCCTATCTGCGTATTGAAGAATGGAGTGTTGCCGATCTGGACGCTAATGTTGAATCTTTGGGGCTGTCAGGTTCTCCTACTAAAGTGAAAAAGATAGAGAACGTGGTTTTAACTCATAAAGATTCAATCAACCTTACGGTAAACGATAAGGATATGGATTATCTTATGAAAGAACTTATTGACAGCCACGTAATAGGCTAAACCCAAGTATTCAAAAACGAAAAATAAGGAAAAGTGAATAATAGTATATTTGTTTATTGCGAAATAGAAGATGGTCAGGTGGTTGAAGTAAGCCTCGAGCTTCTTACCAAAGGGCGTAAGCTTGCCAATGAAATTGATCGTAAACTGGAAGCTGTAGTTATTGGACACAATCTGGGTGGTATAGAAAAGCAGATATTTCCATACGGAGTTGATGTAATTCATATTGCTGATAATTCAAGATTGTATCCTTACCTTACCTTGCCCCACGCCGAGATCGTAGCAAAGCTCTTTGAGCAGGAGCAGCCCGAAGTAGCTCTTTTTGGTGCCACTTCCGTGGGAAGGGATCTCGCTCCCCGCGTGGCATCAAAACTGAAATGTGGACTTACCGCCGACTGCACCAGCCTGGTTTTTGGCGATCATACCGAAAATAAAACCGGTAAGGAATACAAAAATCTGCTCTATCAGATAAGACCTGCATTTGGTGGAAACATCATTGCTACTATTATCAACCCTGATACCCGCCCGCAAATGGCAACTGTAAGGGAAGGAGTGATGAAAAAAGAAATATTTAATTCTACCTATAAAGGTGAAATAAAGCATATCAATGTAGATACCATTCTCAACGACAGTCATATGGCTGTTGAGATTATTGAGCGCCATATTGAGAAGCAAAAGGTAAACATCAAGAACTCTCAGATCATTATTTCCGGTGGATATGGAGTTGGATCCAAAGAAAATTTTGATATGCTTTATGAGCTGGCTGATCTTTTGGGCGGTGAAGTAGGTGCTTCACGTGCTGCAGTAGATGCCGGGTTTGTTGATCATGCCCGTCAGGTAGGGCAGACAGGTGTAACCGTTCGTCCGAAACTGTACATTGCATGCGGTATCTCCGGGGCAGTGCAGCACACTGCAGGTATGAATGAATCAGCAAAGATTATTTCTATAAATAATGATCCCAAGGCTCCTATCAATCAGATTGCAGATTATGTTGTTACAGGCAACGTGGAAGATGTGATCCCCAAAATGATCAAATTCTACAAGAAAAACACCAAGTAATTTTTTTTGCCTGAAAAGGGATTCAATGACTTAAATATAAGAAAAATGGAAAATTTTTATAAAGATAACCCAAGCCTGAAGTTTCATCTTAAACATACCCTTATGGAAAAAATCATCAGGCTCAAAGAAAATGATTTTGCCGATAAGGATAAATATGATTACGCATTTCAGGATTTTGAAGATGCACTTGACTCCTACGATAAAGTCCTTGAGATTGTTGGTGAGATTTGCGGTGAGACCATAGGTCCGAATGCCGAGTCTGTTGATCATGAAGGTCCGCAGCTTATAAATAATGAGGTAATTTATGCCAGGGGAACCCAGGAGAACCATGAAACATTAACCAAGGCCGGTTTGATAGGTATGTCATTGCCAAGAGAATACGGTGGGTTGAATTTTTCTATGGTACCTTATGTGATGGCTGCTGAGCTGGTATCACGCGCTGATGCTGGTTTTGCCAACATATGGGGGTTGCAGGACTGTGCCGAAACCCTGCATGAATTTGCCAGCGACGAGATCAAGAAAGAGTTTCTGCCCCGTTTTAATCATGGTGCCACAGCTGCCATGGACCTCACCGAGCCTGATGCCGGCTCCGATCTTCAGGCTGTGCAACTGAAAGCCACCTTTGATGAGCAAAAGCAGCAATGGTTCCTTAATGGTGTGAAAAGATTCATTACCAATGGCGATGCTGATATAAGTCTTGTATTGGCAAGAACGGAACCCGGTACGACCGACGGACGTGGATTATCACTGTTTGTGTATGACAGGAAAGATAAAGCTCTCACCGTCAGGCGCATAGAGAACAAACTGGGGATTAAAGGATCACCTACCTGCGAACTGGTATTTAAGGATGCCCCTGCAAAACTGGTAGGCGAGCGGCGTATGGGATTGATAAAGTACGTAATGTCGCTGATGAACTCTGCCCGGCTGGGTGTAGGAGCTCAATCTGTTGGTATTGCCGAAGCCGCTTATCGCGAAGCATTAAAATATGCATACGAGCGTGAACAGTTTGGTAAGCCTATTATCAACTATCCGGCTGTATATGAAATGTTGTCGGTAATGCGTGCAAAGATTGATGCCAGCCGCTCATTGCTTTATGAAACTGCCCGTTATGTCGATATCTACAAAGCTTACTCATTCATTCAGGAAGAGCGCAAACTTGAGCCTGAAGAAAGAAACGATGCTAAACATCATACCCGTGTGGCAGATGCACTCACTCCGTTGCTTAAACTTTTTGCCAGCGAATATTGCAATGAAATCGCTTCAGAAGCTTTACAGGTGCATGGTGGTACCGGCTACATGAAGGACTTTCCTGTAGAAAGACTTTTCAGGGATGCCCGTATAACCAATATATATGAAGGAACATCACAACTGCAGGTAGTTGCTGCCATAAGGGCGGTAGGTAATGGGGCATATCTTAAGCTTATCCGCGAATACCAGGAGCATCATGTGAAACCTGAGTTTGAATATCTGAGAAATACACTCATTGATCTTACCGATGATTTTGAAAAGTTAAGCAAAATGGTTCTGGAAGCCAAAAATAATGAATTGCTTGATTTCCATGCTCGTCGATTGGTAGAAATGGCCGGGTATATCATTATGGGATATCTCTTGCTTCAGGATACCCATCGCGATGTTGAATATCGTAAATCGACTGAAATTTTTATCCGTAAGGCCAAAACCGAGTGTGCCTCACGTGCCGAATTCATAAGATCGTTTGAAGAAAAAAACCTGGGTACCTACAAAATCACCTGGGAGTAATATTGGTTTTTGATTCATAATTATAAAAGGGAGTCTCCGAGCTCCCTTTTTTTATTCAGGAAGATCTCTGTAAATCTCATTTACGAAAGTTCTTTGACCTTCTTTGAAAAGATTTACAGAATGAAAATTCAGCAGAAGACCTAAAGGAACATTAAGTAGTCTCATGTAGGAAAGTATTTGGGCTTCATGAATGGGCGGAAGAATGTCAATGGCCTTTATCTCAAGTACGAGGATATTTTCTATAAAAAAATCGCATCTTAATTCTGCATCCATTGAGATTCCTTTATAATTGACCGGTACCCATATTTCCGATTCAAAAGATATATTACGAAGTAAAAGTTCTTTCTTCAAACATTTATGATATACACTTTCCAGCAACCCGGGACCTAATGCCTTATGCACTTCAATTGCAGCACCATTTACTCTATAAACCAGATCTTTAAGGTAGGTTTTTGTGATTTTAATATCCTTCATATGCTTGTTATATCTCTAATGCATTCTATTAAATTTAGTTATTTTTTTTAAATCTTTCCTTTATTTTATCTTTGATCTTAAATGAGTCAAAATCATAAAAATCATTTTTTTGAAACATATAAGGCAAATAAGAAAATATAAGATATTATAAGATAGATTTTTAATCTTATATGATATTTTTTTTAAAAACATATAAGGCATGTAAGGAGATATAAGGCATATAAGTTGGTTTAGAATCTTATATGTCTTATATGGTAAAGAGTTTTTTTAAACTTATATGGTATTTAAGGAGATATAAGGTATTATAAGGTGTTTTTGAATCTTATATGTCTTATATGGTAAAAAATACTCTAATTCACCACCATTTTTTTAACAAATTGATGATTTCCGGCTGATAATCTGTAGAAATAGATTCCTGATGAGAAACCCTCAATATGAACGGGAAGGGTATGGCTGCCGGCGGGGAAAAAACGATCAGCGATAGTTTCTTTCTTTTTCCCCATTACATCGTAAAGACTGATATTTACTTTCATAGGTTCAGGCAGCATAAAGGAGATAAAAGTACTGCCTGATGCCGGGTTGGGATAATTCTGAAACAGTTCAGGAATATTTGATGGTATATGCATCTGACCTGTGCTTAAACTAGTGCTGGTAACTTCAATATTATCTAGTCGCAGCATATCGCGCCGGCCATGATCTGCATCCAGTTGGGTACCGGTGTAGTAGTATTTCCAGCGTAGTTGCACATACTCCTGGTTATCAGCTTGCGCAGGCAACTCAATGGGTCCAAAATGAGATTCGTGTTCAGCCACATCCGAACGCATGTATTCCACAACAATTCCATTATCATCCAACACATCAACAAACTGGCCTTCAGGCCCTATCTTGTATTGCATCCGTATGGCATAAACCCTTGCATTGGGAATGATGGTTCCACCGGTCCATGATACAATAATTCCCTCAATGCCTCTTGTATCCAATGCAAGCACAGCAGCTCCCAGATCTCTGTCACGCCCGGTATTGATGAATGATATTCCGTTTTCTCCCAATCCGTTTATACGTGTCCTTCCTGTAAGTTTGTAAGGAAACCCGATCAGTGCCTGATCATCAGCATGATAATCGTTTTCAGGTATATGATATCGATCGGTCATGGGATCGTTAAGTTGCGGATCACCTATATTACTCTGCAGAAAAAGCATATGGGGCGGAAAAGTTCCTGCAGGCTCATTTTCACTCCAATAATTGAATTGATAAGGACCCTGCGAAAGGATGTAAGCAGGTGGGTTGAGTTCATCACCCGGGAAATCATCTGTAGGTTCAAAATGCGCCATTAGATTTACATCCTCATTGAAGGTAATATTCCAGCTTTGCTCATTGCTGCTTTCGCTGCCGCTCCAGTGCGAAAACCTGTAACCAGGCTCAGGAATAGCAGTAAGTTGTATTGGTATATCCCTGAAATAAATTCCACTCCATCCCTGTGAAACATCAGGTTTAATGGTATTGATCTTAATCTTACCCATCTGGGCGTCATTCACAGCCAGTTGCATGTTGTATATACCACTCAGATCAAAATGATCGCGGATATAAATGCGCAGGAAGGTGGGTCTTTGCTGTGCGAAGGTGCGCATACGCTGCACATTTTCATACCATTCATTCATATCAACAGGTCTGCGCCAGCGGTCAATATGCTCCTGCATTTCGGGCTGCAAAGCAGTTTCTATTGAATCAATAATTGCAACAACATTCTCTGATTTTAATGTGGTATTCATCAAATCTGCAAAACGGTTGATGAAGTCATTTTTAAAATTTTCATTGTTGAGCAGGTTCCTGAGCAGGAATGTTGACCATGGAGGATTCGGCCAGCTTGGTCCGTTAGTTTCCGTTGCAAATGCCAGAGTATTATGTGCTGCGCCCTGCTCCACCCCGGGCACGTAAAAGAAATCGAGCCAGAAACCAAAATCGGTATCCAGTATATGCCACCGCCAACGACCATCCAAACCTGCAGGAGCCTGCGGATCATATTCGATAAATCTTCTGAAATAGTTAACATTATTTCCGGGCCAGTCGGTATTCATAATAAAAATACCGGTGATCTGCTCATCAATGAAGCTTTTGGTATCCATCATTGTTTGTACATGCTCAAAATTACTTTCCGATGCCATGTTATTGTTATTGATGAACGATCTCATGTTGTTATAATGCTGCACACCATCAGGATTACCATAGGCATACTCTGAGTTATTCTGCAAGATTGTCATTTCATGCTCTTCAAGACCAAAATGACTAAAAATGTAATGTTCATCATACCTGTCCCGGATATTGTGAATGCCCCAGTATTCACCATTTAAATAAACAACAATTCCATCATCTTTTTGAATATTGAGCTTGTATAAA
>CAYXIT010000113.1:0-7658 GCA_964465275.1 uncultured Bacteroidales bacterium
CACATAGGGCAGTACATTTGCCGTTCCTGTGAGTCCTGCAACGGATGATGTTATGATTACCGATCCGCCATTATCCTTCATCAAGGGAAATACATAGCGCAATCCATAATAAACACCGTGCACATTTACATCCATTAGTTTATGATACATATCCATGGGATATTCATCCAGTGGCTTTACATCACCTTCAATTCCCGCATTGTTAAAAAACACATCTACATTTCCGAAAAGCTCTTTAGCCTTTTCAGCATATGCTTTTACCTGCTTTTCATCACTTACATCGGCAGTAAAGATGTAAACATCAGATGAGTTCAGTTCATCTTTCGTTTTTTCAAGGGCCTTCTCATCAAGATCTACCAGCAATACTTTTGCACCTTCTTTCAGCATCATTTTAGCCGCAGCAGATCCAATACCACCAGAACCTCCGGTAATAACCACTTTTTTGTTCTCTAATCTTCTCATAATATTCTGATTTTTATTGGTTTGTACTAATTATTAAACAAGGCAGGGTGGTCATTGTTTGAAAAATATTAATAAAATCAATAGTTCCGGTAATTATGTTTCATAGCTGAATATTATTATAAAAAAACACTACTTAATCAAACTTTTCAGGCGTTATGGTGTTTTTATACTTGGGAAAAGTTTATGTTTTTACTAAAGAACTCATTTTAACAAAAGGGAATCTGTTTTTGACATTTATTCATGGTATATACAAAAGGTTTTAGTAACTTAGATATCACAATTGTCACGGGCAGAAAATCCGGAAAACACAGGATAATTTTTTTATTGTGTGATCATTTCATCTATGATTTTTAACAAATATGCAGTTACCTTATGGGTAGCTTCAACACGTTATTTCAAAATTTTAACCTATGAGTAATAAAGAGAATGAGTATTATGAATTAGAGAATCAGGAGTGGCTTGAGTCGCTTGAGTATTTGATTCAAAACGAAGAACCTCAGCGGGTGCGCGAAATCCTGGCACTTCTGCAAAATAAGGCCCATAAGGAAGGTATTGTTTTCCGTTGTCCGGGTAATACACCTTATATCAACAGTATTTCTCCCCGCAAGGAGATACCATTTCCAGGCAGCCGTGAAATAGAAAGAAGAATAAAAAGCCTGATCCGTTGGAATGCAATGGCAATGGTAGTGCGAGCCAACCTCGAATCGGAGGGTATTGGAGGGCATATTTCAACATATGCATCATCAGCTACATTGCTCGAAGTGGCTTTTAATCACTTCTTCCGTGCGGGTGATAATAATGACCCTGCTGATATAGTATATTTCCAGGGTCATGCATCTCCGGGAATTTATGCACGCTCTTTTCTTGAAGGAAGGCTTTCTGAAACCGATCTGCACAATTTCCGGCAGGAATTGCGCAAAGAAGGTGGTTTGCCATCATATCCGCACCCCAGGCTGATGCCCGATTACTGGCGTTTCCCAACGGTTTCAATGGGTTTAGGACCATTGATGGCAATATATCAGGCCCGTTTTAATAAATATCTTGAAGACCGTGGATTGAAAGAAATTACCAACCAGAAAATTTGGGCTTTTATGGGCGATGGCGAGATGGATGAACCCGAATCACTTGGTGCCATTACCGTTGCCAGCCGCGAGAATCTGAATAATCTCATTTTTGTTGTTAACTGTAACCTGCAACGTCTTGACGGGCCTGTGAGAGGTACCGGAAAAATCATCCAGGAACTGGAAGCAGCTTTTAAAGGTGCCAGATGGAAAGTTTTTAAAGTGATCTGGGGAAGTGACTGGGATCCGCTTATTGCTAAGGATGAAAGTGGCGATTTGCTTAAGGCCATGGAAGAAACTCCTGACGGTCAGTTCCAGAAATATGTGGTTTCATCGGGAGATTATATCCGCAAAGATTTTTTCGGCAGAAGTGAAAAACTTCTTAAGCTGGTAGAAAACTACTCTGATGAGCAGCTTGAAAAACTCAATCGTGGTGGTCATGATCCCAAAAAAGTTTACAATGCCTACAAACAGGCTGTTAATTATAAAGATGGCCCTGTTGTGATACTGGCACAAACTATTAAAGGTTACGGACTGGGAGAAGCCGGAGAAGGACGCAATATTACCCACCAGCAGAAAAAGCTTAATGAGGAAGAATTGCTCCATTTCAGAAGCCGCTTTGGTATTCCGCTATCTGATGAGGAAGCTAAAAAAGCTCCGTTCTTCAGACCTGCAGAAGATAGTGAAGAAATTCAATACCTGAAAAAACGCAGGGAAGAACTTGGTGGATATTTGCCAAAAAGGTTGGCTGATGCACGTCCTGTTCCCATGCCCGACGAAAAGATTTTCAATGAACTAACCAGTGGATCAGGAGATCGTGAGCTTGCTACTACCATGTCAATGGTGAACCTCATGTCGAAGATGATGAGCGATAAACAAATGGGTAAACTGGTTGTGCCCATTGTTCCTGATGAATCGCGTACATTTGGTATGGATGCTCTTTTCCGGAAATTTGGTATTTATTCGCATGTAGGACAAAATTATGAACCAGTTGATAAGGATTCATTCCTTTACTATAAAGAAGCAAAAGACGGAGCAATACTGGAAGAAGGAATTACCGAAGCCGGATGTATGTCTTCGTTTATTGCAGCTGGAACATCATATTCCACTCATGGTGTAAATATGATCCCCATGTTTATTTACTATTCGATGTTTGGTTTTCAACGAATTGGTGACCTCGTTTGGGCTGCAGCCGATATGCGGGCCCGTGGTTTTATGATCGGTGGAACATCGGGAAGGACTACTCTTGCAGGTGAAGGTTTGCAGCATCAGGATGGTCATTCGCATATGCTGGCTATGACTGTACCTTCTGTTAAAGCTTATGACCCTGCATTTGAGTATGAACTTGCGGTAATCGTTAAGGAGGGTATGAAGCGTATGTTTGTTAACCAGGAAGATTTGATTTACTATATTACCGTGCTCAACGAAAAATACAAAATGCCACCTATGCCTGATGGAGTGGAAGAAGGAATTTTGAGAGGGATGTATAAATTCAGGAAATCCAGAAAACGTAAAGGCGAAAAAGTACATTTATTTGGCAGCGGTGCTATCCTTAATGAAACGCTTAGAGCTGCAGAAATGATGGAAAAAGATTATGATGTGATTGTAGATGTATGGAGTGTAACCAGCTACAAGGAATTATACGAAGATGCACGTGAGACAGATCGCTGGAACAGGCTTAATCCTGAAAAAACACCTCGTCTCACATACATAGAACAATGTCTTGAAGGTGATGAAGGTTTATGTATCGCTGCACATGATTATATGAAAGCCATACCAATGACTGTTTGCAGGTGGTTCCCGGGAGTGCTTACTGTATTGGGTACCGATGGTTTCGGCAGAAGCGACAACAGGAGAGCTTTGAGAGATTATTTTGAAGTTGATGATCGTCATATTGCTTACGCTGCATTACATAGCCTCCACCGCGAAGGAAAACTCGATAAAAAATCCCTGCTGAAGGCCAAAAAGGATTTCAATATTGACAGTGAAAAACCCAATCCAACAGAGATTTAAAATTATTCAGATATGATCAAAGAAATAAAATTACCCGAAATAGCCGATAATGTTACCAGTGCTGTAGTGCTTGAAATACTTGTTTCTGCCGGTGATAAGGTTTCAGCCGACGATTCACTTGCTGAAATGGAAAGCGATAAGGCTAGTTTTGAATTACCATCCGATTTTGACGGTGTGATCAAGGAAGTAAAAGTGAGTGAAGGCGATGAAGTAAAGGTAGGACAGGTGATGTTCACCATTGATACGGCCGGAGAAGGAGAAGAATCAAAGGATGAAAAAGAAGAAAAAAAATCTTCCGACGAAAAATCGGCTGAAAAAGAAGCTTCTCAAAAGAAGAAGGAAGATGTAGAAAAAGAAGAAGAAAAAGAGGAAAAAGAAGAAAAAGAAGAACCGCAGGAAGATAAGACAGATGAAGAGCCATCTGATGAAAAACCTGCTGAGAAAGAACCGGCAGCCCAGAAAGTTGAGAGTAGTAAATCTGCTGCTCATATTCCGGCTTCACCTGCAGTTAGAAGACTTGCCCGTGAAATCGGTGTCGATATTACACAGGTGAAGGGAACCGGGCCGGCTGGTCGTGTTCTGGAAGATGATGTGAAAGCCTATGCCAAAAAAATGCTGCAGGGCGACAGACCTGCCGGAGCGTCTGCTGTGGCGGATGGTTTTGAATTACCCGATTTCTCCAAATATGGTGAAATAAAAAGGGAGAAGATGGATACCATACGCAAGATCACTGCGCGATCTATGGCCGGTTCATGGCAAACTATCCCGCATGTATTTCAGTTTGATAAAGCTGATGTTACAGATCTGGAAAAGTTCAGGAAAGACTACTCCAAATACGTTGAGAAGCAGGGAGCCAAACTTACGGTTACAGCTATTTTGCTCAAGCTTACAGCCACGGCATTGCGTAAATTCCCTAAATTCAATGCCAGTGTGGATATGAAGAATGAAGAGATAATCTACAAAGATTATGTGCATATCGGTGTGGCTGTTGATACGGACAGAGGTTTACTGGTACCCGTGATTCATGATGCCGATAAAAAATCCATTACTGAACTTTCCATCGAGCTTAATGAAATGGCCGAAAAGGCGCGCAATAAAAAGATCAAGCCCGACGAACTGCAGGGAGCCAATTTTACAATCTCCAATTTAGGAGGTATTGGCGGAACCAATTTCACACCTATTGTGAACCGTCCGGCAGTTGCTATTCTGGGTGTTTCACGCTCACAGACGGAGCCGGTATTTATTGATGGAGAATTTAAACCCCGCATGATGCTTCCGCTTTCACTTTCCTACGATCATCGTTTGATTGATGGTGCTGATGGAGCAAGGTTCCTGCGCTGGTTGTGTGAAGCAATGCAGAATCCCTTGGTAACAATGTTTTAATTGCATTACACTTTTCATAAACCCTGGAGAATTTCTAAGCCTTCGGGGTTTAGAATTATATTTGAATCATTTTGAAAAATAATACAATGTCAGAAAAAAAACAATTAATAGTACTAGGAGCAGGACCCGGTGGCTATGCGGCTGCTTTCCAGGCTTCCAATCTTGGTCTGAATGTAACCCTGATTGATCCCAAGCCCGATCCGGGGGGCGTATGCCTTTTTCATGGTTGTATTCCCACCAAGGCATTATTGCATCTTGCGGCAGTAAAGGATGAATCGGAAAAGGCTGCCGACTGGGGGCTTACGTTTTCAGGTGTAAAAGTTGATATTGATAAAGTAAGGAAGTGGAAAGAATCGGTGGTAAAACAGTTAACCGGTGGTTTAGGCCAGCTGGCGAAAGCCCGAAAGGTTGAATACCTGCAAGGTACCGCAGAGTTTACTGGTGAAAACACTTTGGAATTTACTCCCGTAAAAGGCGATAAAAAGGAAATAGAATTTGAAAAACTCATTATTGCAACCGGAGCATCACCATCATCCTTGCCCGATGTTCCTTTTGACGATAATGTCTGGAATGCCGAGAAAGCACTTGAACTTCAGGAAGTTCCGAAACGTCTTTTGGTTGTGGGTGCCGGCTATATCGGTTTGGAGATGAGTGTGATTTACAAATCTCTGGGTTCAGAAATAACCATTGCTGAATTTACATCAGATATTCTTCCCGGCCTCGATCAGGATTTGCGCGATGTGTTTAAGAAGGAACGCAGAGATCTGATTCAGAATACAAAATTTAATACCAAAGTAACAGATGTTCAGAAAAAAGGTAAAATTCTGGAAGTAGAGTTTGAAACCCGGGACGGTAAAAAGAAAAAAGAGCCGTTTGATAAAATCCTTGTAGCTATCGGGGGCAAGCCCAACACCAAAGAGATTGGATTGGATAAAGCTGGTATTGAAACTGATGATAAAGGTTTTATCAAGGTAAACCTGGTAAGGCAGACCAATATAAAAAATATTTATGCCATTGGTGATGTTGCCGGCCAGCCTATGCTTGCACATAAAGCATCACATGAAGGTCGTGTTGCTGCTGAGCATATTGCCGGACATAAAACGGCTTATGAGCCCAAAGCGATTCCTGCCGTGGTATTTACTGATCCTGAGATTGCCTGGACGGGGCTTACAGAAACCGAAGCCAAAGATCAAGGTAAGAAAGTTGAAATAGCCAAATTTCCCTGGGCGGCATCAGGAAGAGCGGTTACCCTTGGGTTGAAGAACGGATTGACAAAACTTATCATTGATCCCGAAACAGACCGTATTTTAGGTGCCGGTTTTGTAGGTAAAGAAGCCGGGAGTATGGTGGCGGAAGCAACTTTAGCCATAGAAATGGCTGCTGTAGCCCGCGATCTGGAGCTTACCATCCACCCGCACCCCACCCTCTCTGAAACCATCATGGAAGCAGCCGAAGTGTATTTTGGGCATGCCACACATATTCATAAAAAGAAGAAAAAATAATCAGATGTAACATAATCATAAAGGGGCCTGATAAAAAATCCGGCCCCTTTTTTTGTTTTTTAATGACAGATTACGGACAAGTTAGAATACGTAAAAAGCTGATTTTTTATCAAATACCTTAAAATTTAATTAATTGTTTAAGTTCTTCAAGTCAGAAAAAAATAAGGCTGTAATGTAAAAAAAATATGACTTAGTGTTTTTGCAATACTTTTTTATATAAATTTGAACATCCAATAAGTTAAATATTTTTGTATGAACCCCTTTTGGTAATCCGGTCTGATTTTGAGATTCAATCAGTCTGGTATCAAAAGGGTTTTTTTATAAACCAAAAAACATAGTTATGAAGAAAACTAAATTTTTATTTCTTTTAACAGTAGCCATATTTTTTACTGGTTATGTTCAGGCACAAACCAGTATTGCTGTTCAAAATAACGGCCAGGCTACATTTTTCGGAAACTTTGCTGATGCTTTGGAAGCTGCACAGCAGGGTGATACCATTTATTTACCGGGCGGAAATTTCAATATCGGTTCGGTAAGTATAGATAAAAAACTCATTATAATAGGGGCAGGGCATTATCCGGGTTATGCACAGGCAACTGGCATTACTTCTTTGCACGGCGATATTACACTATTACCAGGTGCTGATTATACACATTTACAGGGTTTTTATCTTACTTCTAATATACGTTTGGGTGATTCGTCTGCCAACCAGGAGGTAAATAATATCATAATTACCCGGTGTAATATTAACGAACTTCGGTTAAACTATGATGGAAGTAGCACTCAAACTACATCACAGAATATTATGGTTATGGAGAATGTAATTCGCGGGCAGTTGTATGGCGGGCAAGCACAATATGTATTTTTCAGTAAAAACTTTTTCGGGAGCAGGATAATCCATCTTAATGGCAATGCTACATTTACCAATAATGTGTTTCTTAAACAAACCAGTAGTTGGAACGACTATGTTATAGGTTACACAGAATCAACTTTTTTTTATAACAATATTTTTCTTTCCAATAATTACACTATTCATAGTTCATCGTTTGCCAATACTTTTAATAATAATATTTTCGTCCAGAATTTTGTAGTTCCCACAGGCTCTACCGGGGCCAATAATATTATAAATAAGCCTTTAGCTGAAATTTTTGTGAATCATTCAGGAAATTCATTCAGTTATGAGTCTGATTTTCACCTGGCAGAAACATCAGATGGGATTGGTGCAGGAACAGATGGA
>CAYXIT010000113.1:7707-10533 GCA_964465275.1 uncultured Bacteroidales bacterium
CAAATAAAAAGCATAACTATGAAAAAGATTTTACTAATAATAATTTTTTGCCTGGCTGTATCTGATATATTACAGGCTCAGAAAACCATCACGGTACAAAGCAATGGCAATGCAACATTTTTTACCGACTGGGCTTCGGCCTGGGCTGCCACACAGGATGGCGATACCATCTATTTACCCGGAGGCACCTTCAATACCGGAAATATTATTATTGATCGGAAAGTAACCATAATTGGTGTAGGACATGATCCCACACAAACACATGACGGAATTTTCTCACACCTTAATGGAAGTATTTTTATGTTGGAAGGGTCAGACCATACACTGCTTCACGGTTTCCAATTTGCCAATTTGTATTTTAATTCGACTTCCTCGGTAAACCAGGCGGTGTCGAATATTACCATAAGCCGCTGCCGAATCTCTAATACTATTTATCTTGGATACACCAGTCCATCTCCGGTAGAGCATGTTCTTTTTGAAGAAAATGTTATTGGTGGAGCAATTTACGGTCGTGGAGCCCAGCATATTCAGTTTGTTAAGAATATCATTGATAATCGGGTTTTTGATTTTAACGGGTATGCAGTTTTTACCAATAATATTTTTAGTTATTATTATTCCAGTACTGCAGGATGGGCTCCTTTACAACAATTACATAATACCTTGTTGCAGAATAATGTTTTTCGTACCACGGCGTATCCGTTTAATATCAGTGAAAATAATCTTCTTCAGAACAATATCTTTGCAGCAAACATGACTCCTGACCCTCAGACAGATCTTAACACCTGGATAGGTAACTTTTTCAATCAACCTATGGCTGATGTTTTTGTGAATTTTACTGCGGGAGGATTTAATCCTGATAATGATTATCATTTGCTGCCTGCATCTGTGGGTATAGATGCAGCTACAGATGGCTTTGATATAGGTATTTATGGTACAGCTGTTCCTTACAAGGAGGGGGCAGTACCTTTCAATCCTCAGATTACTTTTGAACAGGTTTCCGGGCAAACAAACGATGAAGGTAATATTGAAGTTCAGGTTAATGTATCAGCTCAGGAACGCTGATCTTTTCATCTAAAAGTTATGATATGAACAGATTAATATTAATAATTCTGATTTTCATAGCCTTTCCTGTGGTGGCACAGCCACCCCTGATTAACCGCTATGAATACTGGTTCAACAGGCAAACAGATGAAAAAACTGTAACTGATATTGCTCCTGCACAGGAAACCAATGTTCAGTTAACCTTATCTGCTGTAGAATTGCCCGATGGTCTGAACAGTTTTACCATACGATTTCGCGATAGTGGAAACCTTTGGTCGCCTGCTCTGTCTAGATTCTTTGTAAAGATGCCTGCGATGGATAATGATGGTGAAATCCGCCAGATTGTAGCCTGCGAATACCGGTTTAACCATGATGAAATGACATCACAAAGCCTTGAAACTTCTCCTGTTGTATCTTTTGATGAGCTTTTAAGCACTCATGATCTGCCCGACGGACTTAACAGCTTTGCTATTCGGTTTAAAGACGACAGCGGGATGTGGTCGGCGATGCTTACACGTTTCTTTGTTAAAATGCCTGCAGTTGAAGACGGTGGTGAAACCAGGCAGATTATTGCTTACGAATATGCATTCAATAATGGAGAAATGAATTACCAAACAGTAACTGGAGCTGCGGATATCAGTATTGATGAAGTGCTGAATGCTTCAAGTCTGCCTGATGGTCTTAACAGTATGGCTATTCGGTTTAAAGATAATGGTGGAAACTGGTCATCAGTGCTTACAAGGTTCTTCATAAAAATGCCTGTATCCGAAAATGAAGGAGATGATAATCAAATTATCGCATACCAGGTTTGGTTTAATAATGATTTTTCGGAAGTAATGCAAAACAGTTTTTCGGGCGAAACGGCATTCAATCTTATTGAGAACTTTAATACATCTAATCTGCCCGATGGCCTTAACAAGGTTAACGTTCGTTTTAAAGACTCTGAGGGTAGGTGGAGTTCTGTATTATCAAAGTTTTTTGTAAAGAATCCGGTTCAGGAATCATCTGACCCTAACCTTATGATGGCATGGGAATACTGGTTTGAAGATGATCAGGGTAATAATTTTAATGAGAACGGACAACCTGGCAGAACCCTTGTAACTCTTGACGAACCTATTGATCCCTTGTTACTGGACCTTAACGTTGATATGCGAATGATCCCTCATGGCGATTATTTCATAATGTTCCGGTTCCTTGATACTAATAGAAACTGGAGTTCTGTTCTTAGCAATGAAGTAGAAAAAACCATTTATCCAATAGCTGTTTTTGAAGCCGATGTAAACTCAATTTGTGGCGAAGGTACAGTGAATTTTTCCAATTTCAGCATAGATGCTGATGAGTATCTTTGGGATTTTGGTGATGGAAATACCAGTACAGATGTTGAGCCTGTTCATTTCTATTCTGAACCAGGTAATTACACAGTTTCTTTAACAGCAACGTGGTTTGCTACAGGCCAGAACCATACCCAGGTGCAGGAAGATTTGATTGAAGTATTTACACTACCAGAACCGGAAATACTTGCCGACGGGCCGCTTGAATTTTGCGATGGGGATTCAGTAGTACTTACTTCAAGTATTGCAGGTGAATATCTCTGGTCAACAGGAGAAAACACTGCATCTGTTATTGTTAACGAATCAGGAGAATACTGGCTGCAGATTACCGATCCCAATCAATGTACAGGCACCAGCGAAACCATTACGGTTGAAGTATTTGATCTACCTGATGATGTAGCAATCGTGAAAGAGGGGGTCAATTATGATGATTATGCCGATGAAATCAAAGAGG
>CAYXIT010000114.1:0-10362 GCA_964465275.1 uncultured Bacteroidales bacterium
AATGAATAAATTATCTTAAATTTTATAAAAAGTACAGAAAAAATATTTAATTTGCCATCATCGCAAGATGAAAGAAAAAACAAACCTGAGAATAATAAAATAAAGAATCCTGATTTTGTGAAAGTCTTCATAATAAATAAATGGATTATTAAAAAATGGAGTGGTCTCCGGTTTATATTCACAAAATTAAACAAATAAAATTGTAAACGGTTTGGATTAATTTTGATGTTTTCTGAATAATAGCAAACCAATATCGTGCCTGTTTTTACTTTCAAAAAAATTAATTTACCGGAATTAACACTGAGAAATCTTCAAGGCCTGTAATTTACTTGCTCAACTTACTCTTCAGAAAATTCTATAAGCATCTTACGGTAAACATTAAATACATTTGACCGTGAAACAAAACCCACATATCGTCCATTTTCCACCACAGGAAGGTTCCACTGGCCCGAATCGCGAAACTTTTTCATAACCTGGTCCATACTGTCGGTTAGTTCAACCTTTTTAGATGGCACAACCATAAAATCGCGAACTTTGAGTTGATCATATTTTTCCCTTTCAAACATTATTTCGCGCACTTCATCAAGGGGTACAAGCCCCAGAAAGTGTTGATCTTTATCCAGGACAGGAAAAATATTGCGATTGGATTTTGCAATCACATCAACCAGATCTCCGAGGGTTTGATCAGGTGTAACGCTAATGAAATTGGTTTCAACTACATGCTCAACCCTTAGTAATGTAAGAACGGCCTGATCTTTATGATGAGTAATAAGCTGACCTTTTTCTGCCAGCTTTTTGGTATACAGCGAATGGGGTTCAAAATACCTTACGGTAAGAAATGAGATTGAAGAAGTAATGATCAAAGGAACAAATAATTCATAACCACCGGTAATTTCAGCTATAAGGAATATAGCTGTAAGCGGAGCATGGATAACTCCTGCAATGAGTCCGGCCATCCCAACAAGGGCAAAATTATACTCAGATATCTTTACCCAGTTAAACATGTTTATTAGCCTGGCAAAAATGAAACCTGTAATTCCGCCCATAAACAAACTGGGAGCAAAAACTCCACCTACACCACCGCTGCTGGTGGTAAGTGATGTTGCAATAGCTTTAAAAATCAGTACCATAAACAGAAACCCAACAAAAAGATAGCCGGATTCATCAACAAAAAGACCCCAGATACTTTCACCAAGCAAATGCTCAGGCTGTCCTGAGAGCATCGATCGCATGGTAATATATCCTTCGCCGAATAATGGTGGAAATAAAAAAATCAAAACACCAAGAATCCCACCACCTATTAAAACTCTGTTATAGGGTTTCTTAATTTTTTTTATACGCGACTCAACCCTGGCATTCATCCAGGTAAAATACAGTGAAACGGCACCTGCAACAATCCCCAATAAAATGTAAAAAGGGAAATGACCAAAAGTGAAAGGATCTTTAAGGGTAAAATAAAATTCTACCTGTTCTCCCAGAAAAAGAGAAGAGAACATTGAAGCAGTAACAGCTGCAATAAGCAATGGAATGATCGAAGCCATGGTAAGATCGAGCATCAGCACTTCCAGTGCAAAAATAAGCCCTGCAATGGGTGCCTTAAAGATGGCAGCAATGGCAGCAGCTGCACCACACCCCATGAGCAACGTTGATCTTTTAAAACCCAGCTTTGTCTTTTGGGCCACATTACTACCGATAGCTGCACCAGTAGCCACGATGGGTGCCTCCATACCTACAGAACCTCCAAAACCCGCAGTAATGGTACATGCTACCATCGAAGACCACATATTATGGACTTTCATTACCGCTTTATTGCGGGATATGGCATACAAAATACGGGAAACACCATGACCAATGTTATCTTTGACGAAAGTTCGCACATAAAAGACAGTGATAAGAATTCCTATTACCGGAAATAAAAGATATAAGAGATTTTCTGAAGGTCGCATACTACGCACCCATGCTTCCACATAATGCACAGAAGTTTTTAACAGCACGGCTGCCATGGCTGCAACAATGCCAATCACAACACTCAAAAGAAGAATGAAGTGCCTGTCATCCAGATACCTGCTACGCCATACAAGAAACCGATCCAGTAAATTCCGCTTTGCCATATTTATGATTCGTAGAAACTAATTCTGAATTTTTGCAATATTTTTCCTAGTAATTGGCAAATATCTTAAAAAATCTAATAATTAAGCACCTGTGGCATAAACTAATTTATCTTTGCCACCTGAAAAAAGACCAGAATGAAGACGTATTGTCCACTATGCCGGGGGCTTGGCGATTTATATTATAATCAGCCCAACAGAAAGTTTTATTTATGCAGACGCTGCAGTGGATTGTTTGTACCTTCTGTTTTTTTGCCTGATAGCCAAAAAGAAAAAGACCGGTACCTTGAACATAATAATGATGTAAACGACCCGGGATACCGGTCTTTTGTCATGCCTATGGTGCATGCGGTCATGAAAGAATTCGGGGCGGAAAATACAGGACTGGATTTTGGAGCGGGCACAGGACCTGTTGTTTCAACCATTTTAAAAGAAAACAACTACCAGGTTGAGTTGTACGATCCTTTTTTTTATCCCCACATCCATCTTCTCGAAAAAACATATGATTTTGTTATAAGCTGCGAAGTCATAGAACATTTTTTTAAACCTCGCGAAGAATTCCAACTGATGAAGAGCCTGCTCAAACCCAATGGCAAGCTTTTTTGCATGACCGGTTTATATAATAACAGTATCGATTTCAGCAACTGGCATTATAAAAATGACTTTACCCATGTTTTTATTTATCAAAGAGAAACCATGGAATGGATACATGAAAATATTGGGTTTTCAGGAATGAATATTCAGGGAAATCTGATAATTTTCAGCCCTTAGTTAAACTACCCTGCGCCTTTAATTTTTCCACATAATTAACAGAAAAACTCACCAGCTCCGGAAAAAAATCAGCAAAATCCTGTCCGAATTCATCATAATGAATTTTCAGATCGGTAACTGCCTCTTCCATACCAGAATGGAATGACGTGCGTCGGGCTATGCCCTCCATGTGACGCTGCAAACTTTTCAAATCAGCATAATTTACAAGCCAGTTGGAACCAATCATAATAGGAAGTATAAATTTCGCCCTGCTGGGAAGCATAATATAATTTCTGAGAAGAACATTATACGCGTTTTCTACAAAGGTTTCAAGTGGTTCATCGCTATAATCCTTCCAATTGATTGCAAGAAAATGATCATAATACATATCAACCACTACCCCGGAATAATGTCTGTATTTCTCGCGAATCCGGTCTTTGCTTCTCGCTACATAAGGGTGAGAGTCGGTAAATTCATCAATCTTACGGTGAAGTCTTATACCCTTAACTACCTCAGGCGAGTACTTTTCTATTTGACGCCCTTTAACCATATCAGCAATAAAATTACCAAGGAGCAGATTTTCGTCTTTGCCGGAAAGATAGATGTGGGCGAGAAAATTCATTTTGAGTTCTGTTCAGAACACTGCGAGTAACAGAGTCGTAAAGTGTAAATTTATTTGAATTATTATATAAATGAACTGAAATCAATATCTGATTAAAATTCATTGTAAGTTTAACAAATTTATAACTAAAATATTACATGAGCATGCGCTTTCTAACCCGAATTACAAAAAAATTCATATTAAAGAATTTTTACCCTGATAAACAAAAGATCATAATCAGGAGAAGTATTACACAACTTCTCAGATCGTTTTTTTCTATTTAAACCCATTCTAAAAAGCTCTAAGCTAACCGATATTTCAATGGCCATCAGATTATTTTTCTTAGTTTTGCAGCAACTTAAAAATCCTATTCAAAACACAAATTGACTAAAAATATCACCCTATGCAAAAACAATTGTTATTAGGCGACGAAGCCATTGCCCAGGGGGCAATTGATGCCGGGCTGTCAGGCATTTATGCTTATCCGGGAACGCCTTCCACTGAAATCACTCAATATGTGATTGACAGTCAGGAGGCCAAAGAAAAAGGGATTGTTGCCACCTGGACTGCCAACGAAAAAACATCGGCCGAGGCAGCCTTGGGCATGAGTTATGCCGGAAAACGTGCTATGGTTTGCATGAAGCACGTAGGACTGAATGTAGCAGCAGATGCTTTTATTAATTCATCTATTACAGGTGCCAATGGCGGTATCATTTTCGTGGTAGCGGACGACCCAAGCATGCACTCTTCTCAAAATGAACAGGACAGCAGGTTTTACGGCAAATTTGCCATGATTCCCATCCTGGAACCTGCCGACCAGCAAGAAGCTTATGATATGGTGCATTACGGCTTCGAAATAAGCGAAAAATATCATATTCCTGTTATGGTCAGGATTACTACACGGCTTGCTCATTCAAGAGCCGGAGTAATACGAAAAACTTCACGTGAACAAAATAAAGTTAAGTTGCCGGATAATCTGAAACAGTTTATTCTTTTACCTGCCATTGCGCGCAAGCAATACAAAACACTGCTCAGCAACCAGCCTCATTTTGAAAACGAAGCTGAAAACTCAAAGTTTAATACTTATATTGACGGGAAAGACAAAAGTATGGGTGTTATAGCCTGTGGACTGGCTTACAATTACCTGATGGAAAATTACCCTGAGCGCGATATACCTTTTCCTGTTTTAAAACTATCTCATTACCCTGCGCCCAAAAAGCAGATTGAAAAACTTTACAATGAATGTGAAAGTGTTCTTGTTCTTGAAGAAGGCTATCCTCTTATTGAAGAACTGCTTAAAGGCCTTTTAAACAAAGGCAAACAGATAAAAGGACGTCTTGACGGAACCATTCCCCGTGATGGAGAGCTTAACCCGGTTATCGTAGGCACAGCGCTGGGCTTTAAAGCACCGGTAATAAGAGATATCCCTTCACTTGTTTCGGGCCGTCCACCATCACTCTGCAAAGGCTGCCCTCATATCGACAGCTTTTTCGGATTGAATGAAGCACTTGAAAGATATGGAAAAGGGAGAGTTTTCTCCGATATCGGTTGTTATACTCTTGGAGCACTTGCACCCTACGATGCCATTAATACCTGTGTTGATATGGGCGCATCCATAACCATGGCCAAAGGGGCCGCTGATGCCGGACTTACTCCTTCCGTTGCTGTTATCGGCGATAGTACCTTCACCCACTCCGGCATTACCGGTTTGCTTGATGCCGTAAATGACAAATCCAATATTACCGTTGTAATTCTTGACAATGCCACCACTGGTATGACCGGAGGCCAGCCATCCTCTGCACTGGGTAAAATTGAAGACATTTGCAAAGGAATTGGTGTGGAAGAAGAACACATTCGTATTTTAAAACCCCTCCCTAAGAAACATGAGGAAAACCTAAAGATCTTTGAGGAAGAAATAGCTTACGAATGTATTCAAACACTCAACAAGAAGATGCGTGATAAATTTAAGGCAAAGCAAAAGGCAGAAGCTGGCGGTAAATAATTTGACTTGAATTCCCCGGATTTTAGTATACAGATTTTCCAAACTTCCAATGCTTTTATCATAAGGTAAAAGGTTTTTCAAAACACATAAAAAAGACATAATACAATGAAAAAAGATATCATATTAGCCGGTGTGGGCGGACAAGGTATTTTATCTATCGCAGCTATTATCGGTTATGCAGCAGTGCAAAGCGATCTGTATCTTAAACAGGCCGAAGTACACGGAATGAGTCAGCGCGGCGGCGATGTGCAAAGTAACCTGCGCCTTTCCGATAAACCTATCGCCTCGGATCTTATCCCTCACAACAAAGCCGACATGATTTTATCGGTTGAACCCATGGAATCGCTCAGATACCTGCCATTTTTAAGTCATGAAGGATGGCTGGTTACCAATACCAAACCTTTTATTAATATTCCAAATTATCCTGCCGAAGAAGATATAATGGAAGAAATCAAAAAGCTTCCACAGCATGTTGCCCTGGATGCTGAAAGCATTGCAACTGAACTGGGAACAGTAAAGGCTGCCAACATTGTTATGCTGGGTGCAGCTTCACCCTTTTTGGGGCTGGATTATGATAAACTCAAAGAAGCCATCAGTTTTTTCTTTGGTAAAAAAGGTAAGGAACTTGTAGATCTTAACCTGAAAGCATTGGAAGCCGGAAGAGAGTTCACCAGGAAAAATATGAAATAAAAATTTAAGAAATAATATGCATAAATAAAAAACCGGCACATAAAATTATGAATAATTTTGTGCCGGTTTTTTTAAAGTTCCGGAATTTTGTTAAGGATAGATATTAACATTTAAAATATAGGTTAACAATGCTAAACAATAACAGTTTAAAAGCTGTTACCACGGTACATTTCACAATATAATAAAAAAGAAAAATTGCTCCTGAATCCAAACACATAATAAGTAAAATCAAACATGATAACAAATAACTTTATTTCACGACACAATGGCCCTCGCGCCGGGGAAATTGAAAAAATGGTTAAAGCAATCGGCGTTTCTTCTGTTGATGAATTAATTGATCAAACGGTACCCAAAGCCATACGCCTGAAAGAAAAACTTAAAATGGGTGATGGTTTGAATGAATATGAATACCTGAATCATTTGAAATCACTGGGTGCAAAAAATAAGGTTTATAAAACCTATATCGGGATGGGTTATTACAACACCATTACTCCCGGTGTAATTCAGCGTAACATACTGGAAAATCCGGGCTGGTATACTGCTTATACTCCTTACCAGGCAGAAATTTCTCAGGGCCGGTTGGAAGCATTGCTTAATTTTCAAACAGTGGTAAGTGACCTTACCGGTATGGAAATCGCTAATGCATCGCTGCTGGATGAAGCCACAGCTGCAGCAGAGGCTATGATCATGCTGTTCAATTCGCGCAGCCGCGAAGCACAAAAAAAAGGTACAAATAAGTTTTTTGTTTCAAAAAGAACTTTTCCCCAAACCATTGACGTTTTAAAAAACCGTGCTGAGCCATTGGGTATAGAACTGGTTATCGACGATTGTCGTAAAGTAGAATTTGATGATTCCTACTTTGCCGCCATGGTGCAATACCCCGACGAAAGGGGTTCAGTAAACAACTTTAAGCCTTTCGTGGAGAAAGTACAGGCATCTCAAATGAAACTTGTGGTTGCAACAGATCTTTTAAGCTTAACCATTTTAACTCCTCCGGGCGAATGGGGTGCAGATGTAGTTGTAGGCTCTGCCCAGCGTTTTGGTGTTCCCATGGGATATGGTGGACCACATGCAGGATTTTTTGCAACTACTGATGAATTTAAAAGACAAATCCCTGGGCGAATAATAGGTGTTTCCGTTGACCGGCTGGGTGCACCCGCCATGCGGATGGCACTGCAAACCCGCGAACAGCATATTAAAAGAGAAAGAGCTACTTCAAATATCTGTACCGCACAGGCACTGCTGGCAGTTATGGCAGGTATGTATGCCGTGTACCACGGTCCTGAAGGATTGAAGAAAACAGGCCGGCATATCAATATCCTCACGGGCGTTTTAGCACAGGAAGTTGAGAAATATGGCTATAAGCAGGTGAATGAGCATTTTTTTGATACTATTCAGGTAGAGCTTCCGGAAAATGTTTTTGCCGATAATGTGAAATCCCTGGCAGAAACCAAAAACATGAACTTTCGCATCATCGATGAGAAAAATATTGGAATCAGCCTGGATGAAACCACATCGTTGGATGATGTAAATACCATCCTTGAAATTTTTGCTCATGTCAACCACAAGGATTTTGAAACTTTCATATGTGATCCTGTTGAGTGTAAAAAAATCACTACCATCCCTGCTGAACTTACCAGAAAAAGCAACTTCCTGCAACAGGGCGTTTTCAATTCATACCACTCTGAAACAGATATGATGCGCTATCTGAAAAAGCTCGAGAACAGAGATCTTGCATTGAACCGCACCATGATTCCCCTGGGAAGCTGTACCATGAAACTTAACGCCGCTGCAGAACTCTTTCATCTGAGCTGGCCGGAGTTTGCAAACATACATCCCTTTGTTCCTGCTGACCAGGCAGAGGGTTACCTGGAGCTGATCCGGAACCTGGAGAATTATCTTTGCGATGTTACCGGATTTGCCGCCATGACCTTTATGCCCAACTCAGGTGCATCAGGAGAATATTCCGGTCTGGCTGTAATAAAGGCTTATCATAAAAGTCGTGGTGAAGGCCATCGCGATGTTGCCCTCATCCCATCATCAGCGCATGGAACAAACCCTGCTAGTGCAGTAATGGCCGGCACAAAGGTAGTCGTTGTAAAATGTGATGACCATGGTAATATCGATCTTGAAGATCTGAAATCAAAGGCAGAAAAGCATAAAGATAACCTGGCAGCCATTATGGTTACCTATCCTTCTACCCACGGGGTATTCGAAGAACATATCCTGGAAGTTACCAAAATCGTTCACGAAAATGGTGGCCAGGTTTACATGGATGGCGCCAACATGAACGCGCAGGTAGGTCTTACCAACCCCGCCATTTGCGGAGCTGATGTTTGCCATCTTAACCTCCACAAAACTTTTGCTATACCCCACGGTGGTGGCGGACCAGGGGTAGGACCCATAGGTGTGGCAGAACACCTTGTTAAGTTTCTGCCATCACATGTAATGGTGAAAACCGGAGGAGAACAGGCTATACATGCTGTTGCAGCAGCTCCATTTGGCAGCGCATTTATCTTACCTATTACTTATGGTTATATGAAATTGCTGGGTGGAGAAGGAATGACTGAAGCCACCAGGATCGCTATTCTTAATGCAAACTATCTGAAAGTTGCACTTGAAAAACATTACAAGGTACTTTACACAGGTGCCAACGGTTGGGCAGCCCACGAGATGATTCTTGACTGCAATCCTTTCAAACGGTCAATAGGTATAGATGCCATTGATATTGCCAAACGTTTGATGGACTATGGATTCCATGCACCCACAGTAGCATTCCCGGTACCCGGTACACTCATGGTTGAACCTACCGAAAGTGAACCCTTATCAGAACTTGACAGGTTTATTGATGCCATGATCGCCATACGTGAAGAGATCCGTGAGATTGAAGAAGGAAAGGCTGATAAAGACAATAATGTGATAAAGAATGCGCCTCACACCGCAAAAATGGTAATTTCAAGTGATTGGGATATGCCATATAGTCGTGAAAAGGCTGCATTCCCCATGCCGTGGTCAGAAGAGATCAAATACTTTACTCCCGTTACGCGTATCGATGATGCTTACGGCGATCGCAACCTGGTTTGCACCTGCGAGCCCATTGAGTCTTATGCGCAGCAGGATTAGTATTCTTTTACCAAATAAAAAAGACGGGCGCTTAAAAACGACCCGTCTTTTTTTATTCAAACTTATCCTTAGAGCAAACTATAACTCACTGCTACACCTACCGTAACCACAGACGCCATTACCATAAGCTTAATGAGGATATTCAGGCTGGGCCCGGATGTGTCTTTAAACGGATCACCAACCGTATCGCCTATTACAGTAGCTTTATGATTTTCAGAACCTTTACCCCCATAATTTCCTTCTTCCACGTATTTTTTAGCGTTATCCCATGCACCGCCTGCATTGGCCATAAAGATGGCCAGGGCAAATCCGCTTGAGATGGTTCCGATAAGCAAACCTGTAATTCCCGCTACGCCAAAAACAAGTCCTACGATGACAGGAATCAGTAAGGCTACCAAAGATGGCACCAGCATTTCTTTCTGGGCCCCCTTGGTAGAGATCTCTACGCATCTTGCATAATCTGGTTCAGCCGTACCTTCCATTATACCGGCGATTGTTTTGAACTGACGCCGCACTTCGTCCACCATCTTCTGGGCAGCACGTCCCACGGCATTCATGGTCATACCACTAAAAAGGAAAACGGCCATTACTCCCAGGAAGATACCTACGATAACTTTAGGATTCATCAAATGAATCTCAAAATGATATACAAAATCAATAAAAGCTGCTTCAATCGCAGGTACACCATTAATTAATGTATCTGGCATGTCGAGAAACTTAACATACATCATTCTTACCTCTTCGAAGTAAGATGCCAGCAATGCAAGTGCTGTAAGGGCAGCGCTACCAATGGCAAAACCTTTACCCGTTGCTGCAGTAGTATTCCCCAGGGCATCAAGTGCATCAGTACGACTTCTGACTTCTGGTCCCAGCCCGCACATTTCAGCATTTCCTCCTGCATTATCAGCTATGGGGCCATAAGCATCAGTGGCAAGAGTAATACCCAATGTGGAAAGCATACCCACAGCAGCTATGCCAATACCATACAAACCAAAGTTAATATGTTCAGTAGCAAAAGAAAAAAGTTCCGGTGTGGCAAAACCATAGGCCAGTGTAATTGCAACTACGATTATTCCGAGTGGTACAGC
>CAYXIT010000115.1:0-2774 GCA_964465275.1 uncultured Bacteroidales bacterium
GAATGATCCCTACCAGGCATTCATTTACAGCAAGTCAAGGTATGATGAGAAAAAGCTGGGCAAAGAAAAAATAGCTGGATACGATTGTATTAAATCAGAGCTCTATGCTTCTGGCCAGCTGGTTTATACTGCCTGGTACTCGGAAGAACTGGATTTTCTTGTGAAACTGGTTAATGAGATGGCTGATAATACCTATATGGAGCTCAGAGAAATTGAGAAGGGAAAGATAAGCGAGGAGATTTTTTCTGTTCCGGAAGATTACACGGAGGTAGACAGAAAAATGCGCCCAATTATACCCGAGCCACCTGCACCTGACTCATGGAAGGAAATCAAATCATCAATTCCGCTTAAGGGAGAGTATAAAAGAGGCGATGTAATTTTATTTAAAGTCCCGGAGAGCAGGAATTACAAATTTATTCTTAATAACAATATCGATAGGCCTGCAAAAATTATCAGGATAGGTATGCGGGATGGCAAAGAATTGCCCGACAATGAACAGGGACCTGTCAGTTACCGGACCAGGCGCCTCCATGCCGGTGAATCATTTTCCAATGTATATAGCTGGGAAGAAGGTGATGAAAAACTTATCCAGGTGCATGAGGGTGTCATAAATATTGAAATTCTTCCAGAAAACAGATAATAACTTAAACCAACAATCATGAAAAAAATAATCATTCTTTTTGCAGCCAGTCTGCTGGCATTCCCAATGGCCGCCCAGTTTAAAGCTAAAATGCACTTTATCAGCATGGGTCAGGAACGTGTCTTTACCGTTTTTTCCGCCGATGCCGGTTACCGTTATGAATTCAATGAGAACGGTATGGAAGGCCAGATAATAGTTAAAAAGGGATCGCCCGAGGTTATTATACTGATGCCTCAGCAAAAAATGGCTATGAAGGGATCTGCTTCCGATCCGATGAGCATGGGAAATGATCCCGTTGCTTCATATAACCATTACCAGGATGAAGGCATTACAAAAGTTGAAGGCGAAGAAACAGTGAACGGTATAAAGTGTACCCGGGCAGGACTTTATAATATGGAGAATCCAGGACAGAAAATGTATACGGTATGGACATCTGAAAAGTATGATTTTCCCATTAAGCTTGTAAATCATATTGACGGATCGGAATCATCAATGGAATTAAAGGACCTGGAGCCATGGACAACTGATGCAGCGAGTTTTGAAATACCGGTGGGATATCAGGTGATGGAAATGCCTGGGATGCATCAAAGATGAAACAAATGCTAAAAAAAACACCATGAAATGTAAGTTTACTTTTATCTTATTGATTTTCTGTACAATTCAAATTTCATTGTTCTCGCAGGATAAAACCAGTGCTGACTATTGGGATCAGTTGCATTATGCCTTAAAGTATAAGATTGATAAGAATTTCGATGAACCCCCCCAAAAAGCGCCGTTGGAAGAATACCTATACTGGATAAGACAAAAAGGAGAAGATCTGAAGGAGGTCAAGGAAGCCTTTCAGGAACTTAATGTCCTCTATAATAGCGACCCTGATAATGAAGTATATAAAAAGTGGATGAATAAGTTCTATTACCTTGTTCTCAATGCTGAAGGGTCTGGAAACTCTACTGTTACAGGTGCTGTTATGATACATATGAGATTTGAATGCCTAACATATGGTGATATCTATATTGCTATTGTAAGATCCAACGGCAGGCAAATTTATGAAGCTGCTATTGGATCAGGTTTTGACGCAACAATCCCCCGGGAACATTCGAGATGTATTATAAATTGTGCCATAGGTTTGCTTGAATCTGATGGAGATATGGGTGGGAGTTTATATAGAGAAAGAGAGGTAGTTTATGGTTATCTTAATGAAGCAGGTGAGTTAGTAGAAAATGATGACCTTGATTTTGACAATATTTCCTGTGTTAACAGGGTAAGGTTCACTGTTAATGTTGAAGGCGAACCTGACAAGGATTTGGTATATGCATTCAGGGAGGCTGGCGAAATAATTGATGAATGCGATTGGTGGAAGTTCGAAACAGAAAAAAACACTGCTGTGGATCTGCTGATCCAATATTACAAGGATGCCCTATGTAAGAAGCCTCCCCATCAGGTTGACATGGGACATAAATTTTACCGTAAACTTGCCCAGGACCGGAACCTTAAGGAAGCAGTTGATTATAATAATGGTTTCTATGGTGTTCTGTTTGGCAAGGTCGAGGTTGAGGAGAGCGTAGTTAAAAAGCCTGCCCCGGGAGCCAGGGTAGTAGTGCAATCGATCGATGAGAAATGGGAAACTGTCGCTGATGGAAACGGTGAATACAGATTCAGTAAAGCAATTTTGCATAAGCATTGTTCTCCTTTTCGCATCTGGGCTGAATATGAAGGTGACAGGGTTTATGATGAGTACAGAGGCATTCTGGAGGAACCTGATCCGAATGCCAGCCTTCAAAAAAACCTGCTGATAAAATCAAGGAAAAAAGTAATCTGGACCGGTACCATTGAGCTAGAGATTACAGAAACATACAACTGTGATATTACAGAACAAACCGGTGAATATGCCAGCAAAAGGACAATCGCAGGTGATCATAAAAGTACCTTGACTGATATTTTAATAGGTATGACTGACTTTGACCTTCCCTCTGTTGGCAATAGCATAGATGGGAAATTGCAATATCTCTCAGGACAGGTAACTCTAAATATGTCAGAAGACCATACATTAAGCTGGGATGCAGGCAGAACACAGTGCCATAACAGTGGCACCGGTAGATGGGAATGGGTCTCTCCGGGTAACTGGGGCAACAGG
>CAYXIT010000115.1:2784-8740 GCA_964465275.1 uncultured Bacteroidales bacterium
TACAGAGGCAGGACAGGCCTATTGT
The DNA here is from genome assembly GCA_964465275.1 of uncultured Bacteroidales bacterium. Classification (GTDB taxonomy): domain Bacteria; phylum Bacteroidota; class Bacteroidia; order Bacteroidales; family UBA7960; genus SKVR01. Next base: position 2,810 of record CAYXIT010000115.1, read on the forward strand.
GATATAAATCTGGAAGAAACATCACTCAACCTTTTTATTACAAAAAAAGCACTTGCTGATAAATCAGCTGTGGATAATATGCAGCAAGAGCTTGCCGTGTTACAGTCAAGGCTTCAAAATGCAATATACAGCAAGGATATGAAAGCAGTTGAGCAAATAAAGGGTGAAATGCGAAATCTCGCACAGGGCGGTCAAAGTACTGGAAATATTCCAATCGTAGCTAGAATTGAATTAAACGTAGGGGGCAGAAATTTTCCCGTGTATACCAGATATGAGAATAAGATGTATAATGTCTGCCTGGGCAAATATGAAGAGAATGAAAGCAGGGCCGAAACACTTGAAATGCCAATCCTGCCTCCATTTGGTTGCCAGATGGAGGGCATGTATATGAGGGGTAAAAACGGTAATGACAGGATAGATGCCAGTATAAAAGATACACAAACTGTATATAAAATGTTCGGATCGGATGTTTGTCCGGAGGCTACTGTAACAGTCAGTGGTAGCATTTATCTTGAGCGTATGAAAAAATGAGTTACACCTTAGTATTAATCTAAAAAATTAACCATAAAAACTAAATCCAATGAAAAACAAAATAAACAACAAAAAATTGTTAACGTTTGCGGCAATACTGACCGGATTGCTAATATCAACAAACCTTTTCTCACAGGAGGGTGATCTGTTAAACAAGGTAAGCAATAATGATATAGAAGGTGTAAAGGCATCTCTTGCAGCCGGCGCCGATGTAAATCAGGTAGCTGATGATATGATGGGCAGTACTCCGTTATTTTTGGCTGTCACAGAAAATAACCCGGAAATAGTTAGCTTATTGATTTCAAAAGGGGCAGATATGAACCACAAGGATAAAATATATGGTTTTTCTCCCCTGCTGATGGCTTTGCAATCCAACTATAATGAGGTAGCCAGGATACTGATCGCTGAAGGGGCTGATATAGAACTCAGGGGCAATAACCAGGCAACGGCTCTGCTCCTGGCATGTATGAATTCCCGGGAAATGGCTGAACTTCTTTTGTCAAAGGGTGCGGATATAAGTGCCCGGTCAGACAATGGCTCCGGTGTTATTACCAATTGTGTGATGGGAATAATACGCGGTCGTGTAAAAACAGACCTGGCTGAATTCCTTCTCTCAAAAGGTGCTGAAATTGAAGAAATAAACACAACCGATTATTACGGAGGCTACACACCTCTTTTCTGGGCTGTAGAAGATAATAATGAAGAGCTGGTCAGTTTCCTGGTAAAACACGGGGCAAACGTTAACGCCAAATCAAACAAAGGCAAGACACCCCTGTCAATAGCCACTGAAGCAGGGTATACAAATATTGTGGAAATACTTAAAGATGCCGGTGGAAAATGAATAATTCACTACAAGATATAAAAACGTTCTAAATAATATTAATCATCATGAAAACAGGTTTAAGATGTTTATCACTAATAATGATTGTTACTGTTCCATTAAATGCTTTTTCCCAGAACACATATGTTCCGGATGATAACTTTGAACAAGAACTTATCGATCTGGGCTACGATGATGTTCTGGACAATTACGTGTTGACCTCAAATATCAATACGGTGCAGTCTCTGTCTATTGAAGAGAAAAATATCAGTGACTTAACTGGAATAGAAGATTTTTCAGCATTAAGGAATTTATATTGTTGTAGCAATACTTTGGAATCTCTTGACGTAGATAACAATACTGAGTTAAGGGATTTGGACTGCACAAATAACGAAATAACAAGTCTTGACCTGAGTAACAATCTATCGCTGGAGTATTTACATTGCTCTGATAATAACCTTAATAGTATCAATGTGAACAATAATACCGGATTGCAATCTATTAGTTGTAATAACAACAACTTAAGCAGTTTGGATGTGAGCAATAACACTGCCTTGAATTATTTGTCATGCAACGAAAACAATCTTACAAGCCTGGATGTGAGCGAAAATATATTATTAATCGGTCTGTCATGCAAGCATAATCATATCAGTTCCCTGGATGTGAGCAATAATACCTTGCTGACATGGTTAACCTGCTCATTTAATAACATGAGTAATCTGGACGTTAGTAATAATACAGCACTTACATCTTTGTCCTGCGGACAGGAAAACTTAACATCTTTGGATGTAAGCAATAATACAGAATTAACTTATCTCGCTATTCCCCACAGTAACCTGAGCAGTATAGATTTAAGCGAAAATACCCTGCTAACAAAATTGTATGTTTGGGAAAACAACATCAGTAATTTGGATATAAGCAACAATTTGTTGTTAGAAGGCTTATGGTGTTCAAAAAACAATATTCAAAGTCTGGATTTGTCATATCATACCAACCTTAAAGATTTATCATGTTATGAAAACGATCTGCTTGATCTGGATGTTAGCAATAACCATGCACTAACAATACTAACCTGTGGGTTGAACCCATTACAAAACTTAAATGTATCAAATGGAAATAATGCTGCCATTACATGGTTTCACGCAATGGGTTGCCCCAACCTGCATTGTATCCAGGTAGATGATCCCGGCTGGAGCTCAGTTAACTGGACAAATATTGACCCACATGCTTTTTTCAGCGAGGATTGCAGCTTAAGCTACACCTGGGTGCCGGATGATAATTTTGAACAAGCTCTCATTGATTATGGATATGATGATGTGCTGGATAACTTTGTTATCACTGAAAATATTGAGAGCGTTATTTCATTGGATGTTTCATCAAGAAATATCAGTGATTTAACCGGAATAGAAGACTTTGCTGCTTTAAATGAACTTAACTTCGATAACAATAATCTGGTTAGAGTTAATTTAAGTCAGAATTCGGCCTTGCTTAACTTAACATGTAACAATAATATTCTTGTAAGCCTGAATTTGGCTAATAATGAATCACTTGAATCATTATCCTGTGCAACAAACAGCTTAGTTGCACTCAATGTCAAAAACGGCAACAATATAAACTTTGTATCTTTTAATTCATTGGAAAATCCTGATTTGAATTGTATACAGGTTGATGACCCTGAATGGAGTACTGCCAACTGGACCAACATTGATGATCATACTATCTTTAGTGATGACTGTAATTATTATACCTGGGTACCCGATGATAGTTTTGAACAAGTTCTGATAGAAATGGGGTGTGATGATTACCCGGATGATTATGTACTTACCGCTATGATTGATACTGTTAGGACTCTTGAATTATCATCGAAAGGTATTTTTAATTTAACCGGAATTGAAGATTTTACCCTTTTGAAGTATTTGTATTGCGATGATAATAACTTGAATAACCTGGACATTAGCAATAATCTGGCTTTAATAGTATTACACTGCCAGAAAAACAACCTGAATGATATTGATGTGTCAACCAATCTTAATCTGATTTATCTTGTATGCTGGGAAAACAACTTAAGCAATCTGGATGTAAGCAACAACGCAATGCTGAAATATCTGTCTCTGGCTGAAAACAATATTAGCAGCCTGGATGTAAGCAACAATAATGATTTGGAATATCTGTATTTTGATTTAAATAATATTGGCATGCTCGATATCAGCAACAATCCTTATCTGATACATCTTACATGCCAAGGTAATAATTTAAATAATCTGGATATAAGCAATAATACGGCATTAGAGTTTTTAGATTTTCGTGAAAATAATGTCAGTAGCATAAATGTGTCCAATAATATTCTCCTGCAACATCTTATCTGCGGCTCCAATAATATCAGTCATATTGACGTGAGCAATAATCCTGCTCTACAGGGAATATCTGCAGTTTCCAATAATCTAAGCAGCCTTGATATAACCAACAATACTTTATTGGAATACCTTCAGATTGATGCAAATCAGCTGGTCAGTCTGAATATGAAGAATGGCAACAATACAATTATTACGACATTTTCGGCTTTAGCGAATCCGGATTTATTGTGCATTCAGGTAGATGATGCAGATTACAGTACTGAAAACTGGCCAATGATAGACCTACAATCTTTTTATAGTGAAGATTGCGGCTATGTGGGTATAGATTTCACAGAGCCAGACAATAGCTTACCCGGCAATTTACTCAACAACCGCATCAGGATTTATCCCAACCCCGCATCTCAACAAATAAATATTGAATTGAAGAATACGAATGACCAATACTTTACTATTGAATCTATTAGCATTGCTGATTTGAATGGGAAAATGATTCTTGGTGAAAAGATATCATTGATTCCAGGCTCAGAAACTTATATAGATATAAGTCATTTTGTACCTGGTTTGTATTTGATAAGAATTCAGTTTAATGATGCTTGTTTGTATTATAAGTTCCTGGTAAACTAAGAATAATCATTCGAAACATAGTCAACTAGCATTTGATCACTTAAGATAGCTCAATTAGTATTATCGCAAACAATACCTATTTACAATTGCAATCAAGGCCTAAAAACAAAGCAAAATGAAAACCAAAGAAAAAATTTTATGCACATTGATTTTATTTGTGTTTGCAGTAAATGTTTTGCAATCACAGGTAACATTGTCTGCTACGGGTGGCGAAGCTACCGGAAGCGGGGGCTTCATGAGCTACTCTGCGGGGCAGTTATTCTACCACACTCATGGCAGCGCCAATGGCACAGTGGCTGAAGGAGTGCAGCAACCCTACGAAATATCTGTTGTTACCGGCGACGGGGAAGTAACAGGTATTGGGCTTGCAGTTTCAGCCTTTCCCAATCCTGCCAAAGATTATCTCATTCTCAGGGCAGAAAACGACAATTTCGCCAATCTTGAATACCATTTTTATGATGTCAGCGGAAGCCTGATTATGCAAAAAACAATAACAGCAAACGAAACCGCCATATATCTGGTAAGCATTGAACCTGGTGTGTATTTTTTGAAAGTGAGCCAAATTACTCCAGACCACAAGGAGTTGAAAACCTTTAAAATCATTAAAAAGTAATTTTCACTGATTAATAATTATAAAAAATATACTGAGATGAAAAAGCTAATCCAATTCACAATCATTTTCTTGTGGGCAGTTTCTCTTTTTGCCCAGACTCCGGAAAAGTTCAGCTACCAATCTGTAATTCGAAATGCAAACGAAGAACTTCTTAGCAATACGCAGATAGGAATACGTATAAGCATTTTGCAGGGTTCCGACACAGGCAGTGCTGTTTATGTTGAAAATCATACTATAATGACCAATGCCAATGGATTGGTAAGTTTTGAGATAGGCGGAGGTAGTGGTTTTGATGAAATAGACTGGGCCAACGGGCCTTACTTTATGAAAACTGAAGTTGATCCTGCCGGAGGAAGTAATTACACCATTACCGGAGTAAGCCAGCTTTTGTTTGTTCCTTTTGCATTACATGCAAAGACTGCTGAAACTACAACAGAGCCCCTTATTGAAACCGACCCTTTATGGACAGCCAGTCCATCGTTTGGTATAACCGGTACAAATATTTCAAACTGGAATACAGCCTTTGGCTGGGGTGACCACTCGATGGCAGGATATACACCCACTACCCGAACTCTCACCATAAACGGAACAGGTTACGACCTGGCGGCTGACAGAAACTGGAATGTGGGTACGGTAACAAGCATTGCCACAGGTGATGGCCTTACCGGCGGCCCCGTTACATCATCGGGTACTATAAGTATCCCGAATAATGGAATAAACAGTGCAATGCTGCAAAATAACTCTGTAACAAGTGCAAAAATAGTTAATGGAACTATTACAGCATACGATATAGGCTCATCACAGGTAGTTAAATCAATTAATGCTATCAAAGATGATGTAAATCTTGTTGCAGGATCGAATATTACTATAACACCAGGTGGACAGAATCTGACCATATCTGCTGCCGGAAGCACAGGTATCGGAGGAAGCGGTACAACCAACTATTTGCCTTTATTTGTGGGAAATACAACCCTGGGAAACTCGGTAGT
>CAYXIT010000115.1:8792-9233 GCA_964465275.1 uncultured Bacteroidales bacterium
ATGGCATCAGCTGGACGATTTTCAGGAAGGCACCGGTTATACCCGGGGAAATGATATTCCGGCAGATGATTATTATGCAAGTATTTATGTAAATGCAATAAACCCTGATGCGGTTTCGGGGTTTGGTTTTTTGAAGAATGGTGTGCTTAGAGGGAAAATTGATGTGGATAATGATTATAGTTTAAGATTTCGAACAGGACCTACTCTGATTAGTAGAATGATTGTTGATTATAACGGCAATGTGGGTATCGGAACTGCATCACCATTATATCCGCTTCATGTTTCAACAAACAGAAAATATGCCGGATATTTTTCTACTGACTCTGTATATTATGATGCTTGTGCTGTGCACGGAGAATATTTGGGTACAGGCACGATTGACGCTAAAGGAGTATATGGAAAATCCACCCCCGCAAATAATTTCGGATATGGTGGATATTT
>CAYXIT010000115.1:9243-10313 GCA_964465275.1 uncultured Bacteroidales bacterium
ATATTTTGAAGGAGGTTATATCGGTGTAAGAGGATATGCCAATTCTTTAGGTTCAGGTTCCTATTATGGTGTAAGAGGATCAGCTAACAGTGGTACAGGCACAAATTATGGGGTTTATGGAGTTGGTTCTTATGGAACGACTAATTATGGCGTTTATGGATATGCTACTGGGGGAACTTATAATTATGCTGGTTCTTTTAGTGGCGATGTTAATGTATCAGGTTTATTAAGTAAAGGCGGAGGTTCTTTTAAAATTGATCACCCGTTAGATCCTTCCAATAAATATCTCTATCATTCCTTTGTTGAATCGCCCGATATGATGAATATGTATAATGGCAACGTTATAACAGATGGTTCCGGTTTTGCCATGATAACATTGCCTGAATGGTTTGAAGCACTTAATAAGGATTTCAGATATCAGTTAACCGTTATCGGTGATTTCGCGCAGGCAATCATTACCCGGGAAGTACAGGGGAACCGGTTTGAAATAAGAACTGACAAACCAAATATTAAAGTATCATGGCAGGTAACAGGTATACGGAAAGATGCCTTTGCAGAAAAGAACAGGATACCTGTTGAAGAATATAAAAAAGGCGATGAAGCAGGAAAATATATACATCCTGAGGCCTTTGGTTTGCCCGAATCAATGGGAATAGATTACGACAGAAACAGAGAGGGTTTGGAAAGGGAAAAGAGCACACATTCAGATCAATAAGGTGTCGCACTGATCACAAAAAAGCGGTTCAGGGAAAATGCAGTTTTAGCAGCAAACATTGAACCGCTTTTTATATTTAGTGAAAATTATAGCTTATCATTATTTTCCCTTTTATATTATTGGGTAAAATCTATAATGAGATATAAAAAAAAATAGCATCCTGATTAATGGGAGCTGGTTTTTGGCAGAAGTTTAGTATGATTTATATTACGTAATTTCTTTGCAGAGATACAGGAAATCGGGTAGTTCTTCTGCTGGTTAAATAACTTTCAGCAGGCTTTTATTTTGATATTGTGGGACGTACTGGAATCGAACCAGTGACCTCATGCCTGTCAAGCATGCGCTCTAAACCAAC
>CAYXIT010000116.1:0-5432 GCA_964465275.1 uncultured Bacteroidales bacterium
ATTTCCTTGATTTTCTGTATGTTTTTGAGTGCTTTTTCCTTTGATGATTTACCTGATGAAATTTTTCTTCCAACGATCATCAGGTTTTTTGGTGTATGCTCGGTGGAGATGAATTCAAAAACCTTTGTTTTATAACCATAGGCTTCCATAATCAAGGCCCGCAGTCCGTCGGTGATGATCTCGGCCTGTCGTTCTTCAAGGATGCCATGTTTCAATACAGCGCTGAGTTCACTGGTAACGGATAATTCTTTACGTATCTGCTTATGGCAGCAGGGTGCGCAAACAATGAGCGACGAACCAGCCTGAATGCCCCTGTAAATGGCTTCATCGGTAGCTGTATCACAGGCATGCAAGGCGATAAGGATATCCGGATCATCAATTTCTGCATCTTCAATAGTGCCTTTGGTGAATTCCAGGTTTACAAATCCGCAGTTGATTGCAATATCATTACATGTTTTTACAAGGTCGTCGCGAAACTCCACACCGGTCATTTGTACCTCTGCTCCTTCTTTGTTTACCAGGTAATCATAAAGTGCAAAGGTGAGATAACCCTTGCCGGATCCCATATCGGCAATTTTAAGTACTTCAACGGCCGGTAATTGTTTGATCTCAGGTTGCAGCAGATCAAGGTAGCGATTGATCTGAAGAAATTTATCCTTCATATCATGCTTCACTTCTGCGATATGGTTGGTAACTCCCAGTTCACGGAGGAATATACTTTCTTTCGCTTCCAGCAACCGTTCCTTTTTCCGGTCGTGGGAAAAAGAAACAGGCACGGGAACGATTACTGCATGTGTTTTCAGCTTAACCTTACCGGAAGGAGAAACCATGAGTTTCAGGTTTTCTTCTGTCGTGTACATATCCGCCATATAAAAATCTTTCTCACCGGCCTGCCGGATTTTTTCAGTTGCTTCATCCAGGTCAAAGTTTTTGGTAATATCGCGTTTTGTGTAACGATATATAAAATTGAGCAACAGCCCCTTTTTGAGCTTAACGGAAGTAATAATGATATTCTTCAGCTCAGAGTTTTTATTTCTGGGTTTGCTAAGGGTGACCTTTACCAGCTTTTCCTGTTGAAAGGCCTGACTGAATTTTTCAAGAAACGTCTCTGTGTGGATGGGTTGCATATAAAATCTGATTATATTTTTACCAAACTGAAGGTCCTTTAATACAAATGTAAGAAATCCCTGTAAATGTTATGATTTTAAGGAGAATTGAGATATTACAATAAATTCCCGGGCAATTTTTTATTTCGTAAAACGAAATTGTGTAATTTTACACGCATGTTTAAGGTTGATTAATTACATATGATGAACAAATAAATCAGTTTAAACCCAAAACGCATAAATTTATGAGACACAAAACCATTTTTACATTTCTGTTCATTGCATTTTTTACGGTGAATGCATACAGCCAGGCCGACAAGGTTGTGGGCATATGGCTTACTGAGAAAAAAACATCGCAGGTGGAGATTTACAAAACTTCTGCCGGCACCTATGAGGGAAAACTGGTCTGGCTCGATGAACCTCTGGATGAAGACGGAAGGCCTAAAAAAGATAAGGATAATCCGGAAAAAAGTCTTCGCAACCGACCTCTGAAAGGTATTGTTTTATTAAAAGACTTCAATTATAATTCCAGTGGAAAGGAGTGGAAAGACGGAACCATTTACGATCCCGAGAACGGGAAAACCTACAGCGCATATATGTGGATGGATGATAATAACACTTTGAACATCAAAGGTTTTGTTATGGGTATGCGTTTTCTGGGGCGCTCCACTACCTGGACCAGGGAAAGGAATGTAAGAAACTGATCAAGAAAAATTATTCCCTGAAATAATTCACATTCAAAGCATCCAGTCTCTTAAAGTGGTAATTAAGTCTTTGGCTGAAATCTTCAAAATCATGTTTCCGGTCGGGAGTCCATAATACTTCGGCCAGTGCAATGGCACGTGGATAAGCCATATACTCAACATGGTCTGATGTTTTCATGTATTCTGTCCAAACATTCCCTTGTGCACCAAGAATATGTTCAGCTTCTTTATCGCTAAGATCAAGCGGGATGGGGTTAAACTCATACACCCTGCTCAGGGGCAGATAGCCGCCAATGGCCAGGGGTTGGGTTTCGGGGTCGGCCTGGTAATAATCGAAATAGCAATGGCTGGTGGGGGTCATGATCACATCATGGCCCATCTGCGCTGCTTCAATACCACCTCTTACGCCCCGCCATGACATAACAGTTGCCTGTGGCGCAAGTCCGCCTTCCAGTATCTCATCCCAGCCAATTATATTACGGCCTTTGGAAAGCAGAAATTTTTCTATTCGTCTTATGAAATAGCTTTGCAATTCATATTCATCGGCCAGACCTTCCTCCTGAATGCGGGCCTGGCATTTGGGACATTCTTCCCAGCGGGTTTTAGGACATTCATCGCCACCTATGTGTATATATTGCGATGGAAAAAGTTCTGTTACTTCAGTCAACACATCTTCAAGAAATTCAAATGTTTTATCATTACCGGCACAAAATACATCTTCAAAAACACCCCAGCGGGTAATTACTTCATAAGGACCACCTGTGCAACCTAATTCAGGATATGCTGCCAGGGCTGCAGTGGCATGCCCAGGCATTTCTATTTCAGGGATAACAGTAATATGGCGTTCTGCAGCATATGCTACAATCTCACGCACATCATCCTGGGTATAATAACCGCCATAGCGTTTCCCATCATACTCAAAAGGTGGATTGCCTCCATGGCCTATAAGAGTTTCTTTCCGCCATGCTCCAATTTCAGTAAGTAACGGATATTTTTTTATTTCAATGCGCCAGCCCTGGTCTTCAGTGAGGTGCCAGTGGAAAGTGTTCATCTTATGAAGCGCCATCAGATCGATGTATTTTTTGATGAAATCCATATCGAAAAAGTGACGGGCGACATCCAAATGCATTCCGCGGTAAGGAAACTCAGGATAGTCTTCAATGTAAATATTTGAAACTCTTACATTACCAAGGCCGGCAGCCATTTCCGGGTGTTCAAGTTCATGCGGAAGCAACTGTCTGAGACTCTGAATTCCGTAAAATACACCGGCTGCATCATCACCTTGAATAAGAATACGTCGGGAAGTGATATTCATGATATAACTTTCGGTTTTTTCAATATCTTCTGCAAGAGCCAGAACAATACCACGCGCAGGCAGTTCCTGACCAGGCTGAAATCTCAGCGTTTGCAGTTCCACTCCCGGGATCCGCTCAAGAAAAGTTTCCAGAAAATATGCATGCAACATTAATTGTTCCTCTCCGTAAGGAACAAAAATTTGTATTTCATCTTTGAACCGGAAACTACCCCGTTTGTTTTCCCAGATAGCAGGTTCTGGAATGATAGATGGTTTTTGTGCTAAAATCATATTGGAACTCATCATAAGCAGGATAATTGCCAGGATAAATTTTGTTTTCATAAAATGATAGATTATAACGTTTGGGGAAAAAGTAAAATTAACAAAAAACTGTTTATCCTTATAGAAAACACAAGTTGTAAAAGCTTTACATACAATATTACAGTCAAAACCCGTTGGTAAATATTATGGCTGAATGAAATAGTAATAATGATAAATGATGTATTCATGATGTAATAAATATATCATTCGATGTATTTTAGATGAAATCTTTGAGTTGTGAATATTTTTTCTTCAAACTATTTTTAAAAACTGAACTTAAACACTAAAAAAATGAAAGTAATATTAAGAATCCTTTTGCCGGCAATTTTTTCAATTGCCGTTTACTCTTGCAGTGATAATGATACAGAACCCATTGACCAGATCGAAACTCCGGATGGTTATGTACTTGTATGGAATGATGAATTTAATGATGGTCAGATTGACCCAACAAAATGGACATTCGAGACAGGTGACGGAACTGATTTTGATTTGCCTGCAGGATGGGGCAACAATGAATTGCAAATCTATACAACCAGCGACGAAAACGCCAGGGTAGATCAGGATGGTGATGTATCTGCCTTGATCATAACTGCTATTAAGAATGGAGAAAATGATTATACATCTGCAAAACTTACTACAAACGGTCTCTTTAGTAAGCGATTCGGAAGAATTGACGTAAGAGCAAAATTACCTGAAGGACAGGGCATATGGCCTGCCATATGGACACTGGGTGACAACCGCGATGTGGTTGACTGGCCGGGATGTGGTGAAATCGACATCATGGAAATGCTGGGCCACGAACCATCAAAAATTTATGGCACCGTTCATTATGTGGAAGATGAGAACCGCAAAGGTGAAAGTCAGGGAATGTATGAAAAATCCGGCCCCGGATTCAATGAAGAATACCATGTTTTTACTCTCGACTGGACGCCCGAAACATTAAGCTTTATGGTAGACGGAGAAAAATATCACGAAGTAGCCATTGAAGATGACATGAAGGAATTTCTTCGCAGCCACTACCTGATCCTGAATGTAGCAGTTGGCGGATACTGGCCGGGATATCCGGATGAATCAACTGCTTTTCCGCAGAGTATGTATGTTGATTATGTCAGAGTATTTGAAAAAGAAGGATTTAACCCTCCGGATGAGCCGGTTCTCAATATTGAAGAAGAAACACTGGGGCAAACAACAGAACCTAATATTGCTGACAATGCTATTAAAGATGGATTTGATGTCCTTGGCAACCTGGAAGTCATTGCATTTGGCGGGGGTGGTGAACCATTTATTGATACATCGGAAAATGCAATAGATGGTGAACTGAGCCTGGTATTCGATTTCCCGGGTGGTGCATGGGGCGGAGCCTATTTATTAATGGAACAGCCAAAGAATTTAAGCGAGTATACGCATCTGGTATTTGCACTCAATAAACCTGAAAGCCTGGAGGATGCAGAAATTAAGCTGGAAAGTCCAACTACCAACGCAGCTGTTTTCCTGGTAGACTATGAAAGTACAGAACTAACCAACGGATTTGTTGAATATGCCATCCCATTGAGTGATTTCACCGGATTGGATCTTAATCAATTGAATATACCATTTGCTCTCTGGAATCCGGTAAATGCAGATGGAGATTTTGTTGCTGCCACTGTGTTGATTGATAATTTGCACTTTGCAAACCTATAGGGGGTTAAGGCTGAGCGTTAGCGAAGTCCCTGGAGCGTGAGCGATTCGGGATTAAGGTTAAGATTGAGATTGAGAAGGAAAGTTTAAAAAAGGTGTTTCAGTTCATTTAAGAGACTGAAACACCTCACCCTTCTGCCTGCTTGTAAGATTTTCAACCGAAAATCAACATTCCCCAAAAAATATTATTCTTCTAGCAATCCTTGTTGTCTATCGCATGTACCGCAAAGGCGTAAGCACCCAGAGAAATAGCTTTGCTTGCTCCCAAATGAAAGTGGCCCATCCCTTCCTGTCTCAAGTCAAGTTTTCTGTCAAATTTGCCAACTCCTG
>CAYXIT010000116.1:5442-10217 GCA_964465275.1 uncultured Bacteroidales bacterium
CCTTTTCTGCGGATCATAAATGATCTCTTTTTCGGAGAAAGGGACTTTAATACGCGTCATTTCCCCTTTGGCAAATTTTTCAAAACTTGATGACTCTTCGAGATTAAATGTTTGCATCACAAGCCTGGGAATTGAGCTGCCATTTCCGTTTACCAGGTTACCATTCATCTCTTTTAGCATCGCAGGGAAGAAAAGTTCCCATGCATTAGCCAGTCCGCCACCTATAACCACCGGAGCATCCATAAGGGTGACAATTTCTGCCAGGGCTATTCCCAAAGCACGTCCAAACTTGTTGAATGATTCAATGGCTGCATCGCGGTTTCCTTCTTTTTGCCCTTTGGCGATCTGAAACACATCAAGAGGTGCCATACCATTACTTTGCATATGATTTAATGCATAATATTCATTGGTAATGGCACGGGCACTGATGTTTTCTTCGGCAAAAGTTTTATCACTAAAAGGATTTCTTAACAGCCATACTTCACCTGCTGCACCGTTATCGCCAATGATCAGGTCATTGTTACGTACCAGTCCGCCACCAAATCCTGTGCCCAGGGTGATCCCTATAAGGTTACGGTATTGCTTGGCACTTCTTGCTTTACGAAGCTTTTCATTGAGACCGGGCAACATTCCATGCATGGCTTCACCATATGCAAAGAGGTCACCGTCGTTATTGATAAAAACAGGCATTTGAAAGTGTTCTTCCAGCATAGGGCCCAGGGCCACACCTCCCCGAAATCCGGGAAGGTTTCCGAGATCACCAATAATACCATTTAAATAGTCCGCAGGACCAGGAAAGGCAAAACTTATGGCAGCCGGTTTTTCAATAAGCTGTTTTTCAATCGCTTCAAAGCCCTTGATGATATTTTTCAGGCACAGGTCAAGATCGGCTGCATGAGAAGGTAGTCCCACAGGTCTGACAATCTCCTTGCCAGCCTTAACTGCGGAGAAGACGAAATTAGTGCCTCCTGCATCCAGTGTCATTACTACAGGCTGATTATCTGATAGGTTCATTGTTATTGAATATTTTTTAAACTACTGGTATAAATTGCCAGATATGCCACATATATTATCGCAACAAAAGGAACTATGATGGCAAATCCTACACTTGTAAGGTCAGCAACAGCACCCATTATCGGAGGTATTATAGCTCCGCCAACAATGGCAGTAACCATTAGTCCGGATATTTCATTTGTACGTTCAGGTAAGGAATCTACGGTTATTGAAAAAATTAATGGAAAAACATTGGCAAAGCCTAAACCGGTAAAGAGAATACCTACTATAACTAAAGTCTGGTTGTTGGTAAACATTAGTGCAAGACCAGCCAATGACATAAATACTGTCAGAAGGAAAAATTTTCTTGCGGCTAACCAGTTTAGCACCACTGACCCGGCAAACCTTCCTATAATAATTGCCAAAAAGAAAAATGCATTTCCTAATAAACCAAAGGTTTCAAGATCAATTCCAAATTTATTGTTCAGCAATATGGGCACACCTGAACTTACCGATACTTCTGCTCCCACATAAAGGAATATACCCAAAACCATCATTAGAATAAACCTGTTATTCAAAAGAGAAAAACAGGATTTAAAGGTTGCAGGTGCAACATTATCAAATCTCTGCTCATTGATTTTCGTAAAGCCAATAATTACAAGTGTTATAACCAGGGCTGATGAATAAATGGGAAACAGAATCATCCAGTCAAGACCAAACCATTTGGCTGCAGCAAAGGGTATAAGCGAGCCTGAAAGGGAACCAATGGCTTTAACAAACTGTCCAAGCGTAAGGTTACGGGCATATTTTCCGGGAGGAGAAACATCGCGCATAATCGGGTTTCCTGCTACCTGCAGAATACTTGCTCCTGCACCCAGGAGCAAAATAGTTAAAAGGAACAAACCATAATTAGAAAGTCCGAATAAAGGAATTACCAGACCTGCAAGGGCAATAGCCAGGCCCATCATCAATACAAATTTCTTCCCTTTACGATCCTGGAAAAGACCAATGGGAACCGAAAGCAGACCAAACATCACAAATCCCATAAAAGCAATAGCCTGGGCTTCAAAGTTGGAAAGTTCAAACTGTTTCTTTGCAAGACCTACAAAGGGGCCTACCGCATCTCCAAAGCCCATGGCCAGGAACGCTAAAAAGATCGGGAAAGATTTGTTTTTTGCCATAATTAAGTTGGTTTTACAGATGATTCTCTTATGATAATATCTACAGGTAGAAAAACAGACCGCTCATGTGGCGGGATTTTATTTTTTTCCATTTGTTTAATAAGTAAATCGAAAGCTTTGTCGCTGATACGATCAATGGGTTGCTCAATAGCAGTTATTGAGGGTTGCGTAAATCCAAAATACAAAACATCATCAAAACCAATAAGAGCAACTTCATCGGGAATTCTAACCGATAGTTTTCTCAAATATTTCAGACAGGTTGATGTTAAATTATTATTCAAAGTGAATATAGCTTCAGGCATTTCTCCTGTTTGATAAAACTTCTGAAGATTTTCTTTAATGGCCTGTTCGATAGTGTCGAAAGGAGCTTTTATATGCCATTCTTCAGGTATTTTTACGCCGGCTTCCTTTAATGCAGACTCAAATCCTTTAACCCTGTCGTTGATGGTGGAAATATGCTCAGGAGAAATGGAGATCATTGCAATTTTTGTAAGCCCCTGTGTAAGAAGATGGCGGGCAGCCATGCGGGCACCACCGAAGTTATCTACTGATACGTTGGGTGACTTCATACCGATAAAAGTACGGTCAATCATTACATGTGGTAATCCGGTGTCATAGAGTTTATTGAAAAACTCAGCATTATCCTGCGATGAAGAAATGATCAGACCATCAATCTTACGGTCGCGTAGTAACCTGATCTGCTGCTTTTCCTTTTCGATATTTTCATCGGTACTGCAAATCACCACACTATATCCCTTTTTCCACGCAGCATCCTCAATATTACGGGCAATCCGCGAGTAAAACCGGTTTGAAATATCCGATACGATCAAACCGATGGTGTTTGTTTTACCTATTCTAAACCCACGCGCAAGAACATTAGGTTCATATTTCAGTTCCTTGATCTTTTGCTTTACTTTTTTCTGGGTTTCCGGGCTGATGCCATGTGCATCGCCCTTGTTATTTAAAACAAGAGAAACAAGTGTTTTGGATACGCCAAGACTCTTTGCGATATCGGCAATAGTTACTTTTTTGGTCATAGTTTAATTGTGTCAGGTGCAAATATAAAAATTTCCTAAAACGATTTAGCCAAAATAGTAAAATAAATTTACTTTTGTTAAGAATATTGCTAACCTGACTATCAAAGACAATACCGGAATAAAAAGATTAGCAAGAAGCTTTCACCTGGAAGCTGGAGATTCTCTTCATGAAGTTTCCGGTTCCTGAACATCCAGCTTGCGAAGGAACCGAAAATTTTCGGTTATAATTATCTCACCAAAACTTCCGGCGGCCTGTTTTCATGATCTCTGCCAAATTCATAATCGGGTTCACTGCTCATAAAGAACTCCAGTTTCCCGCCCTGCATTATTTCCGGGTAGGTTATATATGAGCGCATCTGATCTTTTCCGTTTAGCCTTATCTTCTGCACATAAATATTTTCGCTGTTGTTGTTATGGGCAACGATAGTAAACTTTTTATTATCCGGCAGATGAATGGTTGCCCGGTGTGCCACAGGTGAACCTATGGCAAACACTGAATTGGCAGAGTTAACCGGGTAAAACCCCAGTGAAGAGAAGATATACCATGCCGACATCTGCCCGCAGTCCTCATTGCCGGGCAGGCCATCGGGCAGATAGGTGTACCATTCGTTCATAATAAACCTAACCTTCTTGGCCGTTTTATGCTGAGCACCCACATAGTTGAACATATATGCAGCATGATGACTGGGTTCATTTCCCTGGGCATACTGCCCTATGAGCCCAGAGATATCAGGAGAAGCAAACTCACCCAGATCACCGGTGGCGAAAAACAGGCTGTCGAGTTTAGCTTCGAAGGCTTCATCACCACCCATCAGATCAGCAAGTCCCCTTACATCGTGGGGAACCAGGAAAGTATACTGCCAGCTGTTTCCTTCGGTAAAGTCGGTCCAGGCAAAGCCTTCATGGATCGACTCGAAAGGATTGAATGGCTCCCTGAAACTGCCATCCTGCAATAGGGGGCGCATGAATCGGGTTTCGGGGTCGAAGTAGATTTGATAGGCCAGTGCACGTTCACGATAATAAGCAGCATTGGCAGAGTCTCCACGCAATTTGGCAAACTCAGCAATGGCCCAGTCGGCAAGGGCATATTCCAGTGCTTTGGAAACAGATTCCTGCTCCAGGTCGGCGGGAATAAATCCTTTCTCCCTCAAGTACTTAAGACCATCTTCATCGATCAGTGATGATGTGATCATGGCCTCGTAAGCCAGATCATGGTCAAAGCCTGAAAAGCCTTTGAAAACCGCATCAGCGACTACCGGCACGGCTGGATAACCTACCATCGTATTGGTTTCATTTCCCAGCAGGTGCCACACGGGCAACTTTCCCTGGTGCTGATAAATCAGAAGCATGGAGTTGATCATATTATTCACCCTTTCGGCTTGAATGATGGTAAACAGAGGGTGTAATGCCCGGTATGTATCCCAGAGTGAGAAAATGGAATAATTGTCAAATCCGGGATCGGGGTAAACTTCCTTATCTGTTCCCCGGAAACTGCGGTCATGGTCATTGAACAGTACGGGACCATAAAAAGCATGATACATGGCAGTGTAAAAGGTGCGCATTT
>CAYXIT010000117.1:0-2413 GCA_964465275.1 uncultured Bacteroidales bacterium
CGGAAATGTGGAATTAGGTGAAAAGTTTATTCATAATTCAAATATGCATTGATATTTTGATAGCTTCACTGTTTTATTTTGAAACAGATTATTGAATGAGATTGAAATCAAATATAGCATTTAGGTTCATAGGAATTATAATATTGATCATACTTTAAAAATTTCAGGAGGATACTCCGCGCCCATGAAATATAGTCCGCAGCCGGGTACAGAATAGCCTGCATTGCTGCGGTTTTTGCTTTTAATGATTTCTTCCATCTGCGCAGTAGTTATCTTTCCCAATCCCACATCAGTAATTGTGCCCACAATAGCCCGCACCATGTTGCGCAGAAAGCGATCGGCTTTGATATGAAATATCCGCAAATGATCTTCTGTTGTCCAGCCTGCTTCCATTATCCGGCACCGGAAATGATTTACCTGTGTATTTGCTTTTGAGAAAGCTTCAAAATCATTGTATCTGAAAAGAAGCTCTGATGCCTGCTGCATGGCTTCGAAATCCAGATCTCTTTCCATCAGCCAGGCACGGTTTATCATAAACGGATCCTTTTTCCTGCAAATGTAGTATTTATATGATCGGTTGAGAGCACTGAAACGGGCATGCGCATCGGGTTTTACCCGGGTGATACTGTGTATGGCAATATCGTCAGGTAGTATTCGATTGAGTTTATAAACAAGGTCAATTGTATGCAATTGATCGGGTGAGAAAGCTGTATCAAAGTGAGCTGTGTAATTTCGGGCGTGAACACCGGTATCTGTTCGCCCGCAACCTGTAAAGTTTATTTCTTCGCGCAATACCGTAGAAGCCGCTTTTTCAAGCGTTTGCTGCACGCTTACCGAATCAGGCTGTATTTGCCAGCCGTAGTAGTTTGTGCCGGCAAAACTCAGTTCAATGAAATAGCGGTATATAGCTTTTTCTTCCATGAATGAAATTTGTGCAAACCTAAGGATTTTTTTCTGCTTGTGTAATTGAATCTTTGCTCATGTTTCCTGAGCATCATTTAAAAGAGATCAAATTGTTCATTTCTAAGCAATAACTATTAAATTCTCTGAAAAAAAATTATTTTTCAGTATTTGTATATAACTGATAAGCAGTTATTTATATCTTAAATTAAGAAATAATTATTTAGTATGATTCTAAATTAGCGTATTTAATGAATTTTATTAAAGAAAAAATTATTTAATCCAAAAAGGCTTCTTATATTTGGCCCGAAAAAGCTCAAAACTTTCATCATAAAACACATATTATTAACAAGAAAGGGAATTTTATGACAAACATTGAAGAATTAGTAAAACAACAGGCAGAGGTTCACGGAAAGTCGCGTGAGAGCCTTATGCCTATTCTTCAGGCCGTGATCCGGTCAGAACGGTTTTTATCTGAGGATGCTATGGTAGCCATTGCCAGGGAGCTGGATATCAGCACTGCCGATGTGTATGGCACAGCATCTTTCTACACTTTTATGGATACCAGGCCCAGGGGAAAGAACATCATAAGGGTTTGTAAGACCATAACCTGTCACATGAAAGGAAAAGATGCCGTAATAGGTGCTTTGGAAGATCTGCTGAAGATCAAACTGGGTGAAAACACTTCCGATGGCAAGTTCAGCCTGTTGCAGGCCAATTGCCTGGGATGGTGTCATAAAGGCCCGGTTATGCTGATTAACGATGAGGTTTACCCTGAGGTAACTCCTGAATCAGCCGTTGAGATCATTCAGAAATATCTGAAAGAAAAGTAATTTTTTAAGCATCACAAATTAATTATCTTATCAAAAGCATATTATTATGGATAACAAAATAAAAAAGGTTGACCTTATATTTGAGAAAGTGGATTATCTCAGTATCCTGGATCGTACATTTAAAAGGTCGCAGGATGAGATCATCCTGGATATAATTGACTCGGGTCTTCGCGGACGTGGGGGAGCAGGATTTCCCACCGGGTTAAAATGGAAGTTTGCCAAGAATGAAGAGGCTGATCAGAAATATGTGATCTGCAATGCCGATGAGGGCGAGCCAGGTACTTTCAAGGACCGTGAGATCCTTACCCAGGTGCCCGAAAAGGTACTGGCCGGTATGGCACTTTGCGGCAAAGCTACAGGAGCCAACGAAGGTTTTATTTACCTGAGAGGCGAGTATAACTTCCTCTTACCACAGCTTAATGCTGCTATCGATAAGTTCCATGAAGACATGAAGAAAATGAACTTCGATTTTACTATAAGAATAAAATCGGGCAGCGGAGCTTATGTGTGCGGAGAAGAAACCGCATTGATGGAATCAATGGAAGGCCATCGCGGTGAGCCTCGCAATAAGCCACCATTTCCAACAACGTCAGGTTACCTGGGCAAACCTACTTCCATTAACAATGTGGAAACGCTTGTTTTTGCTCTTATGATTGCCAATGAAGGACCTACCAAGTTTA
>CAYXIT010000117.1:2468-8433 GCA_964465275.1 uncultured Bacteroidales bacterium
TCAGGATTTTGTGTTGCCCGCAAACATTTCAAGGAAACCGTTATCGGTTTTGAAGGAATCCCCACCGGAGGTTCCATGATGCTTTTCAACAGCACACGATCAATGTATAATATTCTTACCGACTACCTCGAGTTTTTTGAAGAAGAATCATGCGGTCAATGTACTCCATGCCGTGTGGGTTGCCAGCAACTTCTCAGAGGAATTGATGCAGTGAAGAAGGGGATCAAGCCGCCATCTTACCTGGATGAATTACAAAAGTTATCGGAAACTATGCGTATTGCATCTAAGTGTGGTTTGGGACAATCAGCCCCCAATCCTTTTAATTCAATCATTAATAACTTCAGGGAGGAGATCATTTACTAGTTTATAAGTTTATGGTTTATGGGTTTAAAAGTATTTGGTTTCAAAATTTTATCAACCCAGACTGATAATCCTCTTAAACAAAAAATCAAAAGGAGAAAAACATATGAGTAAATATAAAGTAAATCTGAAGATCAATAATCTGAATGTTTCGGTTGATGAAGGCACCACCATTCTGGAAGCGGCCCGTCAGTTGAATTTCAAGATTCCCACATTATGTCACCACGATGACCTTTGCGTGGCGGGTAATTGCCGTGTTTGTGTTGTTGAACAGGTGGGTAACCGCTTGCTTCCGGCATCCTGTGCCACACCGGTATCGGAAGGAATGGAAATTCTTACCAATAGTATGAAGGTAAGGCAGGCACGCAAAAACATTATCGAACTATTGCTTAGTGAACACAATGCCGATTGCACCAAGTGTTTCAAGAGCGGATACTGCGAGCTGCAGGAAGTGGCCAACGAATACCGCACCGGTGATCATATTTATCTGGATGTGAAATCAACCAATAAAATAGATGTTTCTTCACCATCTATTGAGAAGGATGATTCCAAGTGTATCCGTTGTCAGCGCTGTGTAAGAACCTGCAAACAGCTGCAATCGGTAAGTGCACTGGCAGTTACCCACAAGGGGAAAGATATGAAAATTTCTACATTCCTTGATAAACCCATGAATGATGTGGTTTGTACAAACTGTGGACAGTGTATCAACCGTTGCCCCACCGCATCGCTGGTAGAGCGCAATTATATTGACCAGGTTTTTGATGCAATTTATGATCCTAACAAGTTTGTTGTAGTACAAACAGCGCCTGCCACAAGGGTTGCCATCAGTGAAGAGTTCGGTATGGGGCCCAACAGATCTACCGGTAAAATGGTAGCAGCTTTGCGCAGATTGGGTTTTGATAAAGTACTTGATACTGACTTTACTGCCGACCTTACCATCATGGAAGAAGGCACTGAGCTCCTCACCAGGCTTAAAGAAGCATTGGTTGACGGTAAGGATGTGGCTCTGCCTATGATGACCAGTTGTTCGCCCGGCTGGATTAAATTCCAGGAGCACATTTTCCCCGATTATCTTGATAATCTGTCAACATGTAAATCGCCGCAGCAAATGTTCGGCCCGCTGGCCAAAACGTATTATGCTGAGAAGATCAATAAGAATCCTGCTGAGATGGTTGTAGTATCTATTATGCCTTGTACCGCCAAGAAGTATGAAGCTGACAGACCTGAGATGCGCGGAAGTGGTTATAAGGATGTTGACTTTGTTCTTACCACCCGTGAGATGGGTCGTATGATACACCAGGCAGGTATTGACTTTGAGAAGCTCGAAGATGAAAAATATGACAGTATCCTTGGTGAATCAACCGGTGCTGCTGTGATCTTTGGTAATACCGGTGGTGTTATGGAGGCTGCTCTGCGTACAGCTTACGAGATCGTAACCGGACGTGAGGTGCCCTTTGCCAATCTCAATATCAAGCCTGTAAGAGGAATGGAAGGTATAAAGGAGGCAGCCGTTAAAATAAAAGACGTGAAACCCGAGTGGAGCTTCCTGGAAGGAGTTGAACTGAAGGTGGCCATTGCCCACGGATTGTCAAATGCAAAAGAACTGATGAACCGCGTAAAAGACGGAACCGCCAATTATCACTTTATTGAAGTGATGGGATGTCCTGGCGGATGTATCGGTGGTGGTGGACAGCCCATACCCACCAATATGGAGATCCGTAAAAAGCGTGCAGCAGCTATCTATGAAGAAGATGAGAAGCTGACTCTGCGTAAATCGCACGAGAACCCTGAGGTTCAGGAGATTTATAAATCGTTCCTGCACGAACCCCTGGGGCATAAATCGCACGATTTACTGCACACACATTATTATCCGAGAAAGAGGTATTAGATCTGGATCCTGCAAAACAGGAACACACAAATAAAAGCCGGAAGTCTGCAATCAGTGCAGACTCCGGCTATTATAAGCTATTCTGTATTATCAACACTATTTGCTTTCCTTTAAAGTGCTGAAAACTGTTAGTTATTTCTACGGTAAGATTTTATAAAAAATAAAATGTTCTGAATTGAGTATCGCCATTTTATTATTTGCTTACATAACCCATTTCAGAATTCTATAAAAGAAAAATATAGCTATAGTTTTATAAAAAAGTTTTAACTTTAAGGGAATAATATCTGTTAATAGTAAAAAGCACAACCTTAAAAAACTGATTGATATCCCGTAAGAATTTAATAACCAGTATTGTAAATTTTATCAGATCTACATAAAAACCTTAATATTGTTATTTTATTAACAACTTATAATAAATAATTATTGCAATATTGTTAATTATTGTATCTTCGCATTGCAGAAATAATTATTTAATGATGTAGAATCGGAGGCGACAGAGCAGAATAGTATCAGAGTAGATTCAACATGTAAAAAGGCCGTAATATGAGAGTAAAAACCAACAACGGAAAAGGAGAAATGAACCAGATTCCTGAACCCACCCTCAGGCGTTTGCCGGGCTATCTGAGTTTTTTCAAATCTTTGAAGATCAATAATGTTGAATTTGTTTCAAGTGGACAGATTGCCGCCAATTTCAAGATGGATTCAACCCTGGTTACCAAGGATCTTTCTTATACAGGCATAAAGGGCCGGACCAAGATCGGTTATAATGTAAATCTGCTTATTGACACCATTATTCAGTTTCTGGATTTTAACAGCCAGGAGAAAGCCTTTTTGTTTGGAGTAGGTAATCTTGGCAAAGCTCTCATTAAGTACCAGGGTTTAAAGAGTTACGGTTTACATATTGTTGCCGGTTTTGATATTGACCCTGCGGTGGTAAACCATGTACTCAATGATGTGAAGATCCATCCTATTGATGAGTTTCGTGATCTCTCCCGTAAAATGAATGTCCGCCTGGGCATTATTACCACCCCCGACGCCAAAGCACAGGAAATTGCCGATCTTATGGTGGCATGGGGCATAAAAGCCATCTGGAACTTTACCCCCCAATCTATAAAAGTACCTGATAATATTATTGTTGAGAATACCAGCGTATACTCCGACCTCGCAGTAATTCTCAACCGGCTGAATAACCAGTAAATTCTGCCGGTTGTTAACCTGTTGACACTTCCTAACTTAAACACATTCTAAATTACATCCGGTATTTTGGTTAAATCAGCTTTCGTCGTAAAAAACACTTGCTAAAGTTTATTTATGATATTATTTGTAGTATCAAATAAGATGTGAAAAAATTAACAACTTTCTTTGGTTTTTGATTTGCAACACATTATCTTTGCACAAGATTATAAAGTAACTGTTTTGTTTACTTCAGGTCAGCAAAAAATGCAGAAAATTAGGGAGTTAAGAGAAACGGGCAAACAATGATAATTCAATCCTGAAACTATGACCATTGCAGAAATAGCCAAAATACTTGATGCAAGCATCATCACCGGTCATGATCGGGCCGATCATAAGATAGAGATCGCCTTTGCATCGGACCTGATGAGTGATGTACTTACCCTGAAAGATGATAACGTGCTGCTGATTACAGGGCTGGCTAACTTACAAACCCTGCGCACGGCCGAGATGTCGGATATTCATTGTATCATATTTGCCAGGAATAAGAAAGTAACTCCTGAGATGCAGCAACTGGCTGAAGAAAATGATATTACAGTGTTGGAGTGCAGGTATTCTGTTTTCAGAACCTGTGGTATTTTATACCAGGCAGGTATATCACCGATCTTTTAAATAACAGCTGATACCCCGGATATGCATTTTGAATACCAGATAGAAGGCGGAAATTTTACACGGGCAGGTTTTGCTTCGAGCGAGATCAAGAAGATGCTCAAGCAACTGAATGTAGATCTGGGCATCATTAAACGCACCGTAGTTGCCACCTATGAGGCAGAAGTAAACGTAGTGGCCCACGCTTACAGCGGCACCATTTACGTGGATGTGGATGAAAAAAAGATCATCATTAAGCTGGTGGATGAGGGTCCGGGTATTCCCGATATAGAGCAGGCCATGAAGGAAGGCTATTCAACCGCCAGCAGTAAGGTACGTGAGATGGGATTCGGGGCCGGTATGGGTCTTCCAAACATGAAAAAGAATGCCGACGAACTGAATATCACGAGCGAAGTAGGGAAGGGGACGACGGTGGAGATAAGGATGGATTTTAGTACATAGTGAATAGTACATAGTGAATAGTGTTGGGAGACCGGAGACGGAAGACGGAAGATGGAAGACGGAAGACGGAAGACCGAAGACGGAAGACCGAAGAATGAAGAATGAAATAATACTCCGCGACCATGGCGCCTTAGCGTCTCCGCGGTAAAATAACAAACAATGAGCACCAAATATTTCCATCATGCGCTGAAGTTCCGGAAGGAAGTTTGCATTGGCTGCTCCCATTGCATGAATGTGTGCCCTACGCAGGCCATTCGTATCAGGGGGGGTAAGGCTGAGCTGATGGATAATTACTGCGTGGACTGCGGCAAGTGTTACAGGGCTTGTCCGGTAGGGGCTATTATTGTTGAGCAGGACGATTTCGACCAGATATTTCGTTATAAACAAAGGGTGGCATTGATCCCTTCGGTGTTGATGGCGCAGTTTCCCGAGAATGTTTCTTTAACGCAGGTTTCAAGCGTATTGATGGAGCTTGGGTTTACCCATGTGTATGAAGTGGAACACGGTGCTGAGGTATTAAAGGATCAGATGGCCCGCTACATCAATGAGCGGGATACAGATATGCCGCTGATGTCGACTTTTTGTCCGGCCATTGTGCGTTTGATACAGGTGCGTTTTCCCACCCTTACTGAAAGCCTCATGCTTTTGAAAGCTCCGCTGGATATATCTGCATCTTATTACAAAAAGATGTTGCTCGATGAGGGTCATGATGCCGAAGACATTGGAATATTTTACATTACCCCTTGTGCGGCCAAGATCGCTGCAGTAAAGAGTCCGGTAGGACAGGAAAAATCTCCTATTACCGGCGTTATCAATATGGATTTCATTTTCAATAAAGTATATACTGCTGTAAAACAAGGTTTTATTGGTAAGAATACCTGTCATATTCCCCGGCTTGATCCGCTGAAATCTTACGGGGTAACCTGGCCGGCCACCAATGGCGAGGCCGCTCACATGCCCGGTCGTACGCTGGCCATTGATGAGATAAGCAATGTAATTGAGTTTCTGGAACAGCTGGAGAACAAAGAAAAGCATGATATTG
This sequence comes from uncultured Bacteroidales bacterium, assembly GCA_964465275.1. Classification (GTDB taxonomy): domain Bacteria; phylum Bacteroidota; class Bacteroidia; order Bacteroidales; family UBA7960; genus SKVR01. Next base: position 8,042 of record CAYXIT010000117.1, read on the forward strand.
ATTTCCTGGAGTTGCGTGCCTGCGATGAGAGTTGTGCCGGCGGTATACTAACCAGCAGCAACCGTTTTTATACAACTGAGCGCCTTCGCAAAAGAGCCGGCGAAGCAGAAAAGAAGCGTAAAGAAGGGCTCATTCCATATACAACTGCCGGTCCTGTTGTGGAGTATTCGGAATATCTGACAGAAAACATCAGGATAGAAAAAATTCAACCCCGCTCAATGGACAAGCTGGATGAAGATATAGGCGAGGCCATGAAAAAAATGAGACGGGTGCATGATATCATGGACACATTGCCTTATGTAGACTGCGGAATATGCGGTTCGCCCAAATGCAGTTCGCTGGCAGAAGACATTGTGCAGGGTGAAGCCAGCATAACCCAATGTATATATGTA
>CAYXIT010000117.1:8443-9884 GCA_964465275.1 uncultured Bacteroidales bacterium
CAAAAACGCATGGAGAAGGAGGGTAGCATAAATGCAGCCGAATCGATGGAGATCATGCAAAAGATCTGGGGCAAAGAAAAATTTGAACAAAAAAATAACGCTAAGGAGATAAAACAATGACAGTTGAACAGCTAAAAGAAAAACTGGGATTAAAAATGTTTGGTGGCGGGCAGGGCCTGAAAAATGAGATCAGCGGAGGTTATGTTTCCGATCTGCTGAGTGATGTAATGGGTAATGCTGATGCAGGCCAGGTATGGATCACTCTTCAGACGCATAAAAACGTGATGGCCATTGCATCGCTGAAAGATATGGCAGCCATCATCCTGGTGAAAAACCACGAGCCTGAGGAAGACACGCTGGCCCAGAGCAATGAGGAAGGAATTCCGCTTTTGGGCACCGATATGAGTACATTTGAACTTAGCGGAAGGATCTATGAACTGTTAAAGTAAGTATTATGCAGCAATACAGGGCCGATTTACATGTACATACCCTGCTGTCGCCATGCGGCGATCTGGAGATGAGCCCTGCCCACATTGTGGAAGCTGCTGCACGACGAAACATACAAATACTGGGCATTGCCGATCATAACACAACGAAGCACGGCCCATTGATAAAAAAAATGGCAGAGGAAAAGGGAATCTTTACCCTTTGTGGTGCCGAAGTTACCACCAAAGAAGAGACCCACTGCCTTGCGTTCTTTGAAAACAATGAAATACTGGATGTTTTTCAGCAATACCTGGATGCGCACCTGCCCGACATCAAAAACGACCCAAAATATTTTGGTTACCAGGTGGTAATTGATGAAGATGAGATGATCGTTGAAGAAGTGGAAAAGCTGCTGATCTCCGGCATCAGTCAGTCGCTGGGCCAGCTTGAGAAGAAGGTGCACGAATTGAACGGATTGTTCATTCCGGCGCACATCGACCGGCCCAAATACAGCCTGGTCAGTCAGCTGGGGTTTGTGCCGCCTGATATCAATGCCGATGCGTTTGAGATCTCGAAATTTACAACAAGGGAAGAAATGGTGAAGAAGTTTCCATATCTCAAAGACTTCAGTTTTATAAGAAGTTCCGATGCACATTATCCCGACCAGATAGGAAACAGCACAACGATGTTTGAAATGGAGGAGGTGAGTTTTGAGGAGGTCAGGAGGGCGTTGAGGGAAGGGAGAGTGTTGATAGAAGACGGAAGACGGAAGACCGGAGACCGGAGAACGGAAGAATGAAGAATGAAGAATGAAAAAATACTCCGCGAACCTGGCGCCTTGGCGTCTCCGCGGTGAAAAAACGAAAAAAATGAAAGACCTGTCGTTACATATACTTGATGTTGTTCAGAACTCGGTGAGTGCGGGGGCGAAGAATATTGTGGTGAGTATTGCTGAGGATACCAGGAAAGACACCCTGACTATATTGATACAGGATGACGGGAAGGGCATGGCGCC
>CAYXIT010000118.1:0-9874 GCA_964465275.1 uncultured Bacteroidales bacterium
GCGTACTCACCATTCCGAAAATCTTATCTCAGACACGTGCATTGATCATCTTTTCGATCCTTGGAGTTTTTTCCACCATGTTACTTGTTCTGGCACCGGTAGAATATGCCTTCTATGGCCTTTTACTGGTAAGTTTCTCCAACTCCCTTATGTGGCCTGCCATCTGGCCTCTTGCTATTGCTGATCTGGGCAGGTTTACCAAAATCGGTTCTTCAATACTTGTAATGGGTATTGTCGGAGGTGCTATTATACCTCTGATATTCGGTTTTATTGTTGACTGGCATAAAGGAGTTGCCGAAACTGCTGCAGTAATCAGCTATCAGGCAGGATACTGGGTCATGTTGCCCTGTTATGCATTCATTTTGTATTATGCTCTTCACGGTCATAAGATCAGAGTATAATAAATAAGCTGAACTTTAAGCGTATGGTAAACTTAAGTTTCCGTAATTAATAAAAAAAACTTTCATGTTACAAAATATTATTAAGCATTTTTTTCCGTACAGCATTGTTACGGAGGTGAAACCCTTTGGCAACGGTCATATCAATAATACCTACAAACTTGACCTGCAGGAGGAAAAGAAAAGCTATATCCTGCAGCGGATAAATACCGATGTGTTTAAAGATCCGCATGGTATTTGCGATACCCACGACCGGCTACAGGATGCTATTTTCAGAGGGCAACACCCTATAACCATAGCTAAACTCATCCCAACAGCCGATGGTAAAAATCTTTACACCGATGATGAAGGGGGAGTATGGCGGATGACTTCTTTTATTGAAGACTCCTATACCATAGATGTGGTTGAAGAAGACTGGCAGGCATTTGAAGCAGGTAAAGCATTTGGATGGTTTGCCAAAGCATGCGACAAACTGGATGCTTCCACTTTTAAAGAATCCATTAAGGATTTTCACCGGTTATCCTTCCGCCTGCGTCAGCTTGATGATGCCATTGTAGCAGATAAAGCAGGACGGCTTGAATCGGTAAGAGATATTGTGAATTTTTACAAAGAGAGACAAGCCTCGGTAAGTGAAATTGAAACTCTTGTTGATGAAGGTAAAATACCAGTCAGAGTAGTACATAACGACACCAAAATCAACAACCTGCTTTTCAGGGGTAAGGAAGCCGCAGCTGTTATAGATCTTGACACCGTGGGTCCGGGAATACTTTATTACGATTATGGTGATGCTTTGCGCACATCAGCAAGTACCACCGAAGAAGATGAAAAAGACCTGAGCAAAGTGGATATTAATATGGATGCCTTCCGGGCTTTTACCAATGGTTATATCGGCCAGGTTAAAACCATCATTACTGATGCAGAAGAAGATCTTTTTTACATGGCTCCAATGCTTATGACATATATCATGGGAATACGTTTCCTTGCTGACTACCTCAACGGAGATGTTTATTATAAGACTGCCCATAAGGAGCATAATATTGACCGCTCAAAGGTGCAGAAAAAACTCATTGAAAGCATGGAGATGCAGGTTGCAGAAATGAAGCGGATTATTAAGGATGCTTTAAAAGCAATTCCGGTATAATCAAACATCGTTATATAAAAATTATGAAAACAACATTATTAATTCTTGCAGCAGGAATGGGAAGCCGTTACGGTGGTTTGAAACAACTTGACCATCTGGGGCCTTCCGGTGAAACCATTATGGATTATTCCATCTTTGATGCTATTAATGCCGGTTTTGATAAAATTGTTTTCGTTATTCGCCGTAGTTTTGAAAAAGAATTCAGGAAAGTGTTTATTGACAAGCTCCGCGGAAAAGCAGAGGTTAAACTGGCTTACCAGGAGCTTGACAATATTCCTGACCATATTGAAAGTAACCCCGACAGAGAAAAACCATGGGGAACTGCCCATGCAGTATGGACCGCCCGCAATATCATCAGCGAACCTTTCGCCATGATAAATGCCGATGATTTTTACGGAAGAGAAGCTTTTGAAGCAATGGCCGGTTTCCTGAAAAGTAAACAATCGGCTACCGATAATCAATTTGCTATGTGCGGCTATAAACTTGTTAATACGCTTTCAGAACATGGAAGTGTTTCAAGAGGCATTTGCACTGTAAAAGACAATTATCTGAAAACAGTAAAAGAGCATACGAACATAAGTTATACAGCTGATGGTAGTATTATCAATCAACAGGACAACGATAAACAAATTCTGGACCCTGAATCTCTGGTATCTATGAATTTCTGGGGATTCACTCCCGGATTATTCCGTTTTCTGGATGAGAAACTCCTGAAATTTCTTCATCAACATGCAACAGAACTCAAAGCGGAAATGTACATTCCATTTGTTGTTGATGAATTAATTAAAGAAAATAATGCTGTTGTAGAGGTGATTGACTGCGATGCCAAATGGTTCGGAATTACCCATAAAGAAGATAAACCAATTGCTGTTAACAATATTGCAGACCTTGTTAAGAAAGGAATATATCCTGAAAAACTTTGGTCATAAAGGTTACAGAATCAATTATTATACTGACATGTATTTAAACACCAATTAAATCAAATAAAATGAAAAAACATAATGTTCACCACATTGGGATCCTGATGATCCTGATCATAAGCATGATAATTACTTCATGCACAACAAGCACACAACCCGGAAAAGACGAACCTTTCACAGCGGTTGATGTATTTCCCACCCCTCCTCGTCCTGCCGGACAGGATCATGTTCTGGAATTAAGAACTGAACCACTGGAAACCGTGCGCGTAGCAATAATCGGACTTGGGATGAGAGGCCAGGGAGCAGTTCGCAGAATGAGCTTTATTGAAGAAGCAGAAATAGTAGCTCTTGCAGATGTTGTACCATCAAGTGTGGAAAGAGCGTTGCAAACCCTGGAAAGTATGGGCAGACCTGCAGCTGATGTTTACACCGATGAAGAAGGCTGGAAAGAAATTGCCGAAAGAGACGATGTTGACCTTATTTACATATGCACGCACTGGGATCTTCACACACCCATTGCAGTGTATGCCATGGAACAAGGCAAGCATGTTGCCACTGAAATACCTGCAGCACTTACCATTGAAGAGGCATGGGAACTTGTAAATACTGCAGAAAGAACTCGCCGTCATATGATGATGCTCGAAAACTGCAATTATGATTTCTTTGAAATGGCAACCCTTAATATGGCACAGCAAGGCCTTTTCGGTGAAATAGTTCATGCAGAGGGCGCTTACATCCACGACCTGCGTTCTATGCTTTTTGCTGAAGAAGGCGAACGCGGACACTACTGGAATATGTGGCGTTTGGAGCACAATGCTGAAAAAGACGGTGCACTTTATCCGATGCATGGTCTGGGGCCAATTGCTCATGCCTTAAATATCCACCGGGGTGACCGGATGGAATACCTGGTATCGGTTTCCAGTGATCAGTTTGGTCTTACGGCCTATGCAAAAGAAAAATTCGGCGAAGATTCTGACTATGCTCAGCGTGATTATGCCAAAGGCGATATGAATACTACCATCATCAAAACTGCCAAAGGAAAAACTATCAAAATTCAGCATGATGTTACCAGCCCGCGCCCTTACAGCCGAATCCATATGCTTAGCGGAACCAAGGGTTTTGCCCAGAAATGGCCCCGCACAGGTATTGCACTGGAGCCAGACGCACATTGGTGGCTCAGTGATGAAAAGCTCGACTCAATACTGGAAGTTTACGAACATCCTATAGTTACCGAAGTAGGTGAAAAAGCCAAAGAAGTTGGCGGACACGGTGGAATGGACTTTATTATGGACTACAGATTGATTTACTGCCTGCACCATGGCTTGCCACTGGATCAGGATGTGTATGACGCTGCTGAATGGTCGTCGATTATTGAACTCTCACAGGTTTCTGTCGCCAATCAGGGCATGCCTGTTAAAATACCTGATTTCACGCGCGGTTCATGGAATGAACTGAAAACAGTTACGTATTATACGAAATAGTTGTTTTGTTTTGTCGGCTGCAGATATCAATCTGTTTCCGGTTTTTGTTAGTTTGAGAATTGTTTCCTTAATTCTAGTAATCAGGATTCTCTCATGTTAAGTTTGTTTTTGGTCTGGAATTCATCTGTGGAACTTAAAGCTTCCACAGGTGAAATTCCGGTTTTAGAGACAGGCATTATCGGATGAACCTATCACAAATAATAAAATATTGCTATGACAAAAAGTACCTTGGAAAACAAAAACTCATTTTCATTTACATCAATTGTTGAAAAACATTTCCATCAACTTTCAGGAGCTAAGCAAATGAGTACATACATTCCTTATGTTTGTGTGGATAATTTCCCGAAACTGGGTTTGATTACTGCCCTGCGGTTTCTTGAATGGGTATCGGAGAATCCTAAAGGAGTAATAAGCTTGCCTACCGGAAAAACTCCCGAATTTTTTATCAAATGGACTCAGTTTATGCTGGATAACTGGGACAATGCAAAGGGTCGTGAGATAAGAGAAAGTCATGGCCTGAAAATTACAGAGAAACCGGTTCTCAAAGATCTGCAGTTTGTACAAATAGATGAATTTTATCCCATCAGTTCAAAACAAAAAAACAGTTTTTACCATTACGTAATGAACTACTACATTAAGGGTTTTGGGCTGAACCCCGACAATGCATTACTGATCAATTGCGATGAGATTCCCCTTGCCGAAGGAAAGCATTTCAATGAAGTATTCCCTGATTCAACCGTTGATATTTCTCTGCGTTATCGCGAAAGCAAAACCAAACAGGAAGAACTTCAGCAGAAGTCCATCTTCATGATCGATAACTGGTGCTGCGCCTACGAAGAAAAAATTCGTAAAAAAGGCGGAATAGGATTTTTCCTGGGCGGACTTGGCCCCGACGGACACATTGCTTTCAATACACGCGGAAGTGATTTATACAGCACTACACGACTTACCCAAACTAACTTTGAAACCCAGGCTGTTGCTGCCGGAGATCTTGGCGGTATAGAAGTATCAAAAAACCGGCTGGTGATTACCATCGGACTGGAAACCATTACCTGGAAACCCGACGCCACTGCCATCATTATTGCTGCCGGTGAAGCCAAGGCAAAAATGGTAAAAGATGCACTTGAGAATCCCATTAACAATCTTTATCCTGCAACCGTATTATCAAAACTTAAAAACGGGCGGTTTTATCTTACCGAAGGAGCTGCATCACAACTGAAAGACAGCGTCGACAGGTACTTTCAGCAGGGCAAATGGTCCCAGGAAAAAACCGAACTCGCTGTTATCGGTCTTTGCAACAAACTCGGGAAATATGGTCACCGTCTTGTTCCCGATGATCTGAAACAGGATCCTTATACGAGACTAATTCCCGACCTTGGAGATAATACCGTAGATTCGGTTTGTGATAGTATTGAAAAGAAAATCTATAAAGGGATGAAGGAAGAAGAGAACCAGGTTTTCCTGCATACCGGTCCGCACCATGATGATATTATGCTTGGCATCCTGCCATTCATCTCAAATCACATCAGAATTCCAAGTAATGAATTCCATTTTACTGTATTTACATCCGGGTTTACAGCGGTTACAAACAAATTTGTAATAGAAATACTTGAAGAAACAAAAGAATTTCTTGACAAAGGTCAGATACAAATGACCGATTACCCTGATTTCTTTGAACATGGATATAAATTCAAGAGCGATAAAGATGTTTACCATTATCTTACCAGGGTAGCTGCCGGCGACCACAAGCAACGCCGCAGGGGGGTTTGTCACCGGGTTGTAAGGGCTCTTGTTGAAATCTTTGAGATCAAAAGCAAAGAGCATCTGCGTGATGTCATCAATGAAGTTCTTACCATTTTGAGAAACAGTTACGATGGCGAAAAGAATCCACCCAGGGTACAGCGCCTGAAGGGAATGATCCGCGAATTTGAAGAGGAACTGGTTTGGGCACATTACGGAACGCAGGTGAAAAATGTTCACCACTCAAGGCTGGGCTTTTACCAGGGCGACATTTTTACCGAACAACCCGAGCAGGAGCGCGACGTGGCTCCTATTCTGGAAATGCTGAAAAAGATCAACCCAACTGTGGTGAGCCTGACTTTCGATCCCGAGGGAAGCGGTCCTGATACACACTACAAAGTACTTCAGGCACTTGCAGAAGCTATCAGATTATGGAACCAGGAAAAAGACCTCTCAGAACTACGCATCTGGGGATACCGCAATGTCTGGTATCGTTTTAACCCGGCTGAAGCAAATATCATTTATCCTGTATCACTGGAAGCTATGGCTGCTATGAATGATGCTTTCACGTCTTGCTACGTTAGCCAGGTAGATGCGTCCTTCCCGAGTTATGCCCACGACGGTAAATTCAGCGAACTGGCACAACAGATCTGGGTTGATCAGCTTCAGGAATTACAGCTTCTTTTAGGAAAAAACTATTTTTACCAGAATAAACACCCCAGGATCCGGGCAAGTCATGGATTGCTATTTATGAAAGAGATGACTGTGGATGAATTCTTGTCATCAGCCAGAGAGCTGAAAAAATCAATGGAAGGAATGATTGAGTAATTTGTGTGAAAAGCATTAATTTTACCGATCTGAATATTAAATTGATAATTTATGTCCAAAAAAATTCTGGTTACCGGGGGTACCGGTTACATTGGGTCACATACCTGTGTGGTTTTGCTGGAAAATGGTTTTGATGTACTTATTGTTGATAATCTGTCTAATTCCAACCCGGAGGTGGTAGATAAAATTACACAGATCACTGGTAAAGCTCCTCATTTCACAAAACTCGACCTGTGTGATGAAAAAGCACTGATGGACTATTTTAGCCAAAATAACGATATTGAAGGTGTTATTCATTTCGCTGCATACAAAGCAGTAGGTGAGTCGTCGGAGTTTCCGCTCAAATATTATCATAACAATCTGCTGGGAATGGTAAACCTGCTGAAGGCTATGGATAGCGTGGGTTGCGATAAGCTGGTATTTTCCTCATCCTGTACGGTTTATGGCCAACCTGATGTGTTACCGGTTTCGGAGGATGCTCCGCTGAAAAAGGCTTTTTCTCCATACGGTAACACAAAGAAAATCTGTGAAGACATTATGAGCGATCAGGTTGCGAGCACCGGCCTTAAGGGTATTGCCCTGAGGTATTTTAATCCCATAGGAGCCCATGAAAGTGCACTTATAGGGGAGTTACCCCTTGGTGTTCCCAATAACCTTATACCTTATCTTACCCAGACTGCTATTGGCAAACGGGAAAGTCTCAAAGTTTTTGGTAAGGATTACGATACACCTGATGGCACAGGTATCCGCGATTATATTCATGTGATGGATCTCGCCAATGCCCATCTTGTGGCCATCAACCGTCTTATAGAAAAGAAAAACAAGGAAAGCTACGAGATCTTCAATCTGGGCACCGGCACCGGTTACAGTGTGCTGGATATCATTCTTACCTTTGAAAAGGTAAACGGTGTAAAAGTAAATCATGAGTTTGTTGATCGCAGACCCGGCGACATTGAAAAGGTATGGGCCAACCCGGAAAAGGCAAATCGTGAACTGGGCTGGAAAGCTGAATCCGGACTTGAAGATATGCTCAGATCAGCTTGGAAGTGGGAGAAAACACTTGCCAACAAGTAGTATAAAAGACAAATGGATTGAAAAAGCAGGTTAAGCAAAATTATCCTGCTTTTTTTATCCCCTTATCACCAGGGCAACTATATAACCCACATAAATGGCAACAAATAAACCTCCCTGCCATCTTTCAAGAACTCTGCGGCGTGGAATGAGAAGAAAAAGAAAAAGAAGTGCACAGGCAATAATCCCGGCATATACATCAAAATTAAGCACAGGATTAAAAGGAAGAGGCTTGATAACAGCACTTATCCCCAGAACAAAGAAAATATTGAATATATTGGATCCTATCACATTTCCAATTACAATATCAGGATTCCTTTTCATTGCTGCCACAACACAGGTGGCCAACTCCGGCAATGAAGTACCAATGGCAATGATGGTAAGGCTGATAAGTGCTTCGCTCATTCCCAGCGAAGCAGCAATCACAATAGCACCATCCACAATCCATTTGCCTCCCAGTATTAAACCGGCAATACCTGCTACTATCATCAGCCATGACTTTCCCACAGAAAAAACCTTGATAACATATTCTTCAGGGTCCGAAAGTTTTGCGATACTAAAAGCATAATGCATAAAAAGCAGGAAAAAAGAAATAAGTATCAGTCCGTCGCTACGGGTTATAAATGACATGCCATGCCCGTCGATAACTGCATCGTTAGCAGCTATCATCAATACAACAGCTGCCAGTAAAGCAAGGGGTATTTCCTTCCAGTGTGTATTATTATTTACCGTAAGGGGATAGATAAGTGCTGATACACCCAGGATCAGGAAGATATTGGAAATATTGCTACCCAGAATATTTCCCAGGGCCACGTCTTCACTCTCCTGAAAACTGGCAACAAGGTTTACTACCAGTTCAGGACTCGAAGTACCCAGGGCAACAATGGTAAGACCTATTACAATGTTGGAAATGTTAAACTTTTTGGCAAGCGAGGCTGCTCCGTCAACGAGGAAAGTGGCCCCGTAAATCAGAAAAACAAACCCAACGACAAAAAGTAAATATACCATAAAAGTTCAGCTAAAGATTTCGGAAATTATGCGCTTACAGCTTCAATATCCTTATTCACCTTCTTTACCAATCCCTGCAATACCGCACCAGGGCCCACCTCGATAAATTTCGTTGCACCATCTTCAATCATATTGATCATGATCTGTGTCCACCTTACGGGAGATGTCAGCTGCGCAATAAGATTCGCCTTGATCATGGCAGGATCAGTAACGGGCTGTGCATTCACATTCTGATAAATGGGACACATAGGTGAATTGATAGCTGTTTCATGGATGGCAGCAGCCAGTTCGATGCGGGCAGGCTCCATAAGAGGAGAGTGAAATGCACCTCCTACCTTGAGTGGAAGAGCACGTTTTGCACCTGCTTCCTTAAGCTTAATACAAGCCAGGTCAATTCCCTTTATACTGCCTGAGATTACCAGTTGGCCCGGACTATTATAATTGGCCGGAACTACCACATCATCTATTTCCCTGCAAATATCTTCAACTACATTATCATCAAGCCCAATAATAGCCGCCATGGTAGAAGGTTCTTTTTCACAGGCTTTCTGCATGGCCATAGCTCGTTTGCTCACCAGTGCAAGACCATCTTCAAAGCTCAGAGCATTTGCTGCCACAAGTGCTGAAAATTCACCCAGTGAATGACCCGCAACCATATCAGGTGCGAACTCATCTCCCATGGTTTTTGCCAAAATTACCGAATGCAGAAATATGGCCGGCTGTGTAACTTTGGTCTGGCGCAGATCTTCATCCGTTCCTGAAAACATCAGGTCGGTTATACGAAACTGCAGTATTTCATTGGCCTTTTCAAACAGTTCTTTTGCCTGGGCAGAATTATCATACATCTCTTTTCCCATTCCGACAAACTGTGCTCCCTGTCCGGGAAATACAAACGCTTTCTTCATAGTATCATTTTTTTATTGAAACAAGTGACAAAATTAGGAAAAATTCCAACACTGAGGGCTTGTTGCAAGTTCACAATTCATTAACCCACCCCCGGCCCCTCCCTACGAAGCAGGGAGGGGTGTTACTGCAGTGAAAGATTAACTTTCTTTAAATAGCAAATTAAAAAGTGACATTTTTTGGCAGAATTAAAAGCTAAAATGCTACAACCTGGATTACATTCACCCTCCCTGCTCGTAGGGAGGGGTGCCCGAAGGGCGGGGTGGGTCAATCAAGTGATATGATAAAAAAAAGCCCCGCTTCACGCAGGGCTTCTCAAATTAAACCAATCAAATAACCAAAACTAAAACTAATGAAGATTAGAACCTAAAAGGTGAATGAACT
>CAYXIT010000119.1:0-8678 GCA_964465275.1 uncultured Bacteroidales bacterium
GATCATGGTTCTCTGTTCCCTTTGTATCTGACTGATCTGGGGGCCGAGCTGATTAAATGCATTGATTTCATCATCGGTGAATGCACCACCTTGCAAAGCACCGATCTGGTTGGCACGGGCAATCTGGTTAAATCTTTCCAGGGTAAGATCAAGTTGACCCACTGTTTCGGCCATTCTTTCCTGGATTTGTCTTTGCAACTGGCTGATCTCCTGGTTTGCATCGAAGAAATTCAATAAAACCTGATCTTCGAAGCGGAAGGTTTTTACTTCTTCTTCGGTTTCTCCATTTTGCGGGGGGTTGGAAACTGCATTTACAGGCTGAATAAAAATAAATGTAACGGCAAACAAAATTGAAGCAATGATGACGCCTGTAGTTTTTTTGTTAAAAGTCATAATCCTGGTTTTTTTTAGTAATCTATTGGTTAAAAATAATTTAGGGGTACAAAAGTAATTATAATAATAAAACCGCCTAATAATAAAAAAAGTTAATTTGAAATTTATATTAATTTAGAATCAAACAACCATCGAAATTAACGGCAAACTTTGAACCGGGTTTATCAGGATGTCTCTTTTTTATAATAAATTAACTAAATAGATACAATTGATTTAGTTGAATTTCAAATGTTTACATAATTATTAAGATTCAAACTTCAAAGGGAATACATAGGCTGACAAAGGCTCAGCTACCAGACCTAAACCGGTGTGCCGGATTTCTTTCCCTGTTGAAAGTACTTTTAAGCGTCCTTTCAGAATGTCTTTTCCTGTTATCCTGGCAAAGTCAATTTCCTTGAATTTTTCTATCAGGTCAGCCGGGAATCTGATACGGATGCTTTTCTTTTCTTCTTTATGGAAATTTGATACTACCAGAAATACCCGGTCTTTATAATATCTTACGAAGGCATATATAAATTTCCCATCAAAATTTTCACTGTCTTCATTACACCACATCAGGTCATAAAAACTCCCCGAACGGAATACATCATGATGACAAAGATTCATGAGGCGGGTATAAAATCTGAATATTTTATTTTGTTCTTTGCTAAGTGCTCCTCCATCATATTTCCCATCATTAACCCATTTCAAATGCGCAGGCATACTGCAGTAATCGAAAATACTGGTTCGTCCGTCGTCGCCGCTGAAACCCGACTCTCCAATGGCCGGTTCACCGCTTTCCTGCCCTGAATAAAGCATTACCGGTCCTGTGTTCATCAAAACACTAACAGCCATTGCAGGCAATCCTGCCCGGGCATTACCGGCAAAATGTCGTGACGCAATACGCTGTTCATCATGATTTTCCATAAAACGAAGCATGTGCCTGTCGAGTCCGTTGAGTTTTTGCCATTCATTAGTAATGCACCGGGCTTGGGCACGTCCGGCCATAACATTTTTCAGGGTATCATATAACCCAACTTTATCATATAAATAATCAAATTTTCCATATTCGATATAATTGAGATAGGCAACGGGGTTATAAATCTCAGCAATAAACAACACATCGGGGTATTTTTCCTTTACTTTGGGGATAACCCAGTTCCAGAACTCAACGGGCACCATTTCTGCCATATCGCACCGGAAGCCATCCACTTCTTTACCGCCCCAGAAAAGCAAAATGTCAAGCATCTTAGTCCAGGTATCGGGGATTGGGTCAAAGTGCTTTTTATAATTATTGAGGTAATCCACACCATAATTGAGTTTGATGGTTTCGTACCAGTCGGATATTTCCGGTGAAGCGGTAAACCGGTCGTTGCCGGTTGCCCGGGCAGGTGATTCATTATAATTATCAGTATCTTTAACATACGGAAGGTTTTTTACTTCATCGGGCAGCTGCAAAGACTGTCCGGGCAGGTAATAAAAGTTATTGTCTGGCGAAAAAGCCTGGCTTGAATCATCTGCCAAACCCAATGCAAGCTTGCCCTCGGGAGTGGAATCTGAAACATATTCGCGGGCAACGTGATTGGGTACAAAATCTATGATCACACCCATACGAGCTTTTTGGCAGCGTTGCACCAGTAGTTCAAATTCATTCATTCGCGATGGAATATCTTCTGCAAGATCGGGATCAATATCATAATAATCCCTGATAGCATAGGGCGATCCGGCACGCCCTTTTACAACATGCGAATTGCTGCCCGGTATGCCCCAATCCGAATAATCTGTGCAGGTGGCATGCTCAATAATACCGGTAAACCAGATGTGGGTGAAGCCCTGCTTCCTGATTTGATGAATTACATGTCTGGTAATGCCATTCAGCTTGCCGCAGCCATTTTCATGTATAGTGCCAAATTTCCGGTCGTCGGTTTTTGTATTACTGAAAACACGGGGCAACAACTGGTAAATAACAGGTCGGTAATGTTCCATAATTGCAATTGTATTTTTGTTACCGTTCATCAAAAAAGTTATCGGAAAACCCCATCAGGTAAAGATTCTGGGTAGCCCGGGTAAGAGCTGTATAAAGCCAGCGATAATATTCTGTATCGGGATTGTTATCGGGAATATAGCCCATTTCCACAAAAACATTCTCCCATTGTCCGCCCTGAGCCTTATGGCATGTAAGGGCATAGGCAAACTTAACCTGTAAGGCATTCATATGGGGATTGTTTTTGGTTTTTATCAATCGTTTTCTTTTACTGGGTTCGTCCTGGTAATCCAGGCTGATCTCTTCAAATAACTTACTTGTTTGACTAAAGGTGAGAGAGGGCCCGTCGATATCAAGGGTATCCAGGAAAACAATTACATCCAGATCGCCCTGTTCGGGGTAGTCGGGCATGGTGATGGTAACGTGGGCAAAGCGAAAGCCGTAAAGTTCTTCTATTCTTTGTATACGTTTTACTTCCACAATATCGCCATTGGCAATAAACCCGGACTGTGATTCTTCAGGCAACCAGAAATAGTTATTCTTTACTACCATTAACAGATCTCCGGCACAAATCTCATCTTCCTGAAACAACACGCGTTGCCTGATATGTTTGTTGTAGAGATTTGCCCTTTTATTGCTTCGGCAAACCACAATGGTATCTCCAAAATTTCTTGTGGAATATGCATCATTTATATAATCGGCAGTTTCGGGACCTTCCAGACGCCGGAAATCGCCAAACCCATCAAGCGAAAATTTCACCTGGCCGGGTTCTTTTTTGTTTTTGCTGCTGATCACATTTCTAACCAGGGTGGCATTGTGTAATATTCCACTGCCGGCTTCCTGCCTGACAACCTCTTTCAGCTCTGCCGACCAGATATGAAAATGAAAGGAACTTTTCAGATAAGGAATATTCAATGCGGGGCTTTCCAGCCGTTTTACCGGGGGCAACTGGGCAGTATCACCAATGAGAATTAACCGGCAATTGTCGCCGCTGTAAACATAGCTGATGAGGTCTTCCAGCAGGCTGCCCGAACCGAAAACATTATGATCTTCCGACGGAGAATAATCAGATATCATAGAGGCTTCATCTACTATGAAAAGAGTATTCAGATGCTTATTGGGAATAAGCTTAAAGGCTACGGTACCATCGCCCTGGCTGCGCAAGCGGTAAATTTTCCTGTGAATTGTATAAGCGGGCTTTCCTGAATAACCACTGATTACCTTAGCAGCCCGACCCGTGGGAGCCAGCAAAACACTTTGGGCTTTAAGGTGGGGAAGTACATTTACAAGGTTGGAAACAATGGTGGTTTTTCCTGTACCGGCATAACCCTTTAAAACAAACAAAGCATCAGGCCTGGGAGCCATTAAAAAATCCGAAAGCTTATCAACAAGGTCATACTGATCAGGAGTGGGTTCATAGGGAAACTCTCTCAAAAAAATATCAGAAAACTGTTTTTTGTCAATCATAAACAAAAATACCTTTAAAAAGCTTCCGGATTAATGAAAAATGCGAATAGAATATGTTCTTACGTATGATTTGATAAGTATGCATCAGAACGGATATCCGATACCCAGGTTAAAATTGGGTTCGAATCGCGGCCACCATCTTTCGCCTTTCAATTCAGAAGGATCGCGCAAGGGTGTGGCTGCATCGATACGTAAAACAAAAAAATTAAAATCCATCCTGAGACCTATACCGCCACCAAGAGCAATGTCATTCATAAACTCAGATACATTAAATTCACCACCGGGAAACTGATCATTTTTACGCACAAACCAAACATTTCCGGCATCCACAAAAAAAGCTCCATGCCAGAAACTATATATCCGGAAACGGTATTCCAGGTTGGTTTCAAATTTAATATCACCATATTGATCAAACTGGTTTTCATTGGGATTGCTGTAGCTTCCCGGTCCGAGTGAGTAAATTTTCCAGGCCCTGAGACTATTGGCACCACCCCCGTAATAACTTTTAATAAAAGGCATAACTTCAGAATTCCCGTAAGGAAGACCCACCCCTCCCATCACACGGAAAACAAGAGTTTGGGCCTCATCAAGAACCTTGTAAAACCTGAAGTCGGCATCACCCTTGATAAACTGCGAGTAAGGGATATTGAAAATATTAAAACTGCCTTCCTCATCAAGAGGAAGGTCAAGTGCACCGGCAAGAGCATCCAGCACATTACCTGCCGTTTCAAAATTGGTTCGCAGGTACATAAAATCAGTGGTTCTTCCAAGTTCCTGCGTGTTATACACATATGTATGTTTCAGGCCCAGTATCAGGTGATCGCGGAAACGGCTGAGAATAAGGGGGTTTGCATTGGGTATATTTTCCCGCAGGATGGAGTCGTTAAATACCCTGATTGAACTGATTTCGATGGGGTTTATAAAATGACGTTTCTGGGGTGTTTCACTCCATTGAATTTACTGCACTTATCGAGAGTGATTATCAACTTGATACAACCCTTTTATACATTTACTATTCAACTGATGCTTTCATAAATCATAAGGATTCACTGAAATTAAAAGGAAACCGTTGAAATAGTTCATTTGAACTCTCACCACCTGTTACCTCCAAAGCCCCTTTAAACCTGAGATTAAAGATCTCGGCCCCTCTGAAAATATTCCTGTTCTGGTATAAGATATTACTTGCTATTCCGAGATTTCCTGCCGTGTTTAACCCTTCAGCTTCAATGGTAAAGGCATTGGCCGGTGATCTGTTGAGCTGCACCCTGGCATCCAGAAAACCAAGGGTATCAGACGGTTCACCGCTCCGGGGCTGTGAGCTTTCAGAAAAATTCAGATTGATGAAGCGAAAGTTTCGCATGCCTGACAAAAAAGTATACGACTGCTCAACATCGCGCAACCGGAAATACTCTCCGGGACGAAGTATAATGTGATCAGAAATAACAGAGGGTTTTATGCGCAGAGTTTCATTATGTAAAAAAACATAATTGTAATTTGATTCACCCGCATTCATCGTTCTCACAAAAACTGTGGTATCTTCGCGTGGAACATCTGCCTCCAATGCGCTGTAATCGGGCAATATCATTACCTGGTCAACGATAAAACGTCTGTGCCGTAACTCAATTACCGAGTCCCGGATTCCCGGAACAGGTTGTACAGGATTATTAACTATCAGTTCAATATTTACCTTGTGTGAGTTCAGGTTGCTGTCAACCCGGAACAGTATAAACTCACGGTTAAACTGGTAAAACCCTTCATTCCTGAGATGCCGTGCCATACGATTCCGTTCATCCTGCAGCACATTTTCATCATACCTTTCATTTCGGTGAATAAGTGATTGTGTTGTATCAGCCAGTATAAATTCCTCTAAATACGGGTCTTTTACGTTGTAAAATAGTTCATTGATTGTGTAAGGCCGGTTACCTTTTATGTTATATGTAATAACAGCTCTTTTGCGTTTCAGTTCTTCCTCATAGTCAACTTCCGCATTAAAATACCCTTTTGAGTTAAGATACAACTCAAATTGCCCGACCGTGTTTTGAGCAATTACGGGATCATAAATTACAGGTGCTTCGCCGATGGTATTTTTCATCCAGTTTCTGAGTCGTGTTTCACGACCCCGGTCAGCCAGTTGGTAAACATTCAGGTGGAACCGATAAAATCCGAATATCCTTCGGTTTGGTCTTTGGCGGAGGTACGATGAAAGTTCACTCCGGCTGATATCAGCATCTTCAATCTCAATGCGATTGCGGTTAAGCAGGTATTGCCCTTCAGGTATTCTGCGTACAGGATTGCATGAAGAAAATAACAAAAAGCCCAGAAAAAGGAAAATGATATTTGGGAAGTTTTTTATCACTATGGGGTCCGGTAAAAAAATAAATGGTGCCAGATTATATGCTGCCTGTGCAAAAATAAAACCATTTTGCTAAAACAGGACATCTTGTGGTATTTTGTTTTGAAAATAAATTTTTGCGTTTTTTAAAATCAGATATTTTTTCCAAAAGAAACATTCTTTCTGTTACAAGCAGCTTAAAACCGTATCTTTGCAAACCATACTAAATCAACAAATACTTTTATGACTCTTATCACATCTATTTCAGGTATCAGAGGCACGCTGGGAGGTAAAACCGGAGAAAGTCTTACCCCTGCTGATATTACAAAGTTTACCTGTGCATACGGTAGCTGGTTAAAAAATAAATTTCCCGAACAAAAGTTAAAAGTTGTCATAGGCCGTGATGCCCGCGTTTCAGGACCGGTTGTAAACAAAATGGTTACAGCTTCCCTGCAGTTTATGGGTATTGACATCATAGACGTGGGTTTGGTACCCACACCTACAGTTGGAATAGGCGTAAGGGAGTATAATTGTCAAGGTGGTATCATAATCACAGCAAGCCATAACCCCAAAAACTGGAATGCTCTGAAGCTGCTCAATGATAAGGGCGAATTTCTGAACCAGGATGAGGCTCAGGAGATGATGAAATATACACAAAGTGCGTTTACAGGATTTGTTCCGGTTGAAAAACTGGGTACATATGCTAAAGAAGAAACTGCCATTGAGATGCATATTGAGAAAGTTCTTGCTCTTGAGCTGGTTGATACCGATGCCATTGCCGCAGCAGATTTTCATGTAGTTATTGATGCAGTTAATTCTGTGGGTGGCATAGCGGTACCTATGCTGCTCGAAGCCTTGGGAGTAAAAAGGATTACAGAGTTGTTTTGCGAGCCCAATGGGCAGTTCCCGCATAATCCCGAACCACTGCCCGAGCATTTAAGCATCCTTTCGGAAGAAGTTCAAAAAACAAATGCACACGTAGGCTTTGCCCTTGACCCCGATGCTGATCGACTGGCAATCGTAAAAAACGATGGTGAAATGTTTGGAGAAGAGTATACTTTGGTTGCAGTGGCTGATTTTGTTTTGTCGCAAACAGCAGGAAATACCGTCAGCAATCTTTCATCAACACAGGCTCTTAGAGACATTACCGGGAAGCATGGCGGAAAATATTATGCATCGGCAGTGGGTGAGATCAATGTAGTACAAAAAATGAAAGAGGTTAACGCAGTTATTGGTGGAGAAGGGAACGGCGGAGTTATTTATCCTCCAATACATTACGGCAGAGATGCCCTCACAGGAATTGCCCTGTTTCTTACACATCTGGCAAAATCCAGGAAAAGTACTGTTGCACTGAAAAAAGATCTCCCTGAATATTACATTTCCAAGCATAAGATCGAATTGTCGGATGAAATTGACCTGGGTAATATTCTTAACAAAATTGCCAGCCATTACAACAAACAAAGAATTGACAAGACTGATGGTGTTAAGATCTATTTTGACAAAGAATGGGTGCATCTTCGGAAATCCAATACCGAACCCATTATCCGTATCTATGCAGAAAGCGACAGTGAGGTAATGTCAGAAAATCTGGCACGAAAAATAATGATAGATATAAGTGAGTTGATTAAGTAGTAGTTTATGGGTTTATAGTTATTGATTTTGTTTTTCTTACCGCAGAGACACTACGGCACTGAATTCGCAGAAGGTTATTTTAAATATCGAATATCGAATTTTCTTACTTCGTTCTCCGTTCTCCGGTCTCCGGTCTCAATTCCTCACTCCCCCATCTTCAGCAGAAACTCGTATGCTTCCTGAATTTCCGTGATCTGTTTAACTGTAAGACTGAGTCTGTCGTTGATTTCCCTGATCTGGCATTTACGAGGGTGAAACTGCACGAAATTAAGAATTTTGCTAAATGTCTCTGTTGAGTAATATTCTGAGTCCTGATTGGAAACAAAATAGCCGATAAATTTACCCGCCTTTAGAATTACCTTTTCAAATCCTGACCGGGCAGCAAGCCAACGGAGTCTTATTGCCAAAAACAATCCCTGTGTTTCGGAAGGTACAGGCCCGAAACGATCAAGCATCTGCTCAGCAAACCGCTCAAGTTGTTCTTCAGTACTGAGGTTATCCAATTCTTTATACAGACTTAATCTTTCGGTTGTATTTTCGACATAATCAGTAGGAATAAGCAGTTGCAGATCAGTCTCCAGAACACAATCATTCACAAAATAGTGATCGGATTTGTCATCACCGGCAAAATGCTCCTTGAATTCTGTTTCCTTTAATTCGAGCATGGCCTCATCCAGTATTTTATGGTACATTTCAAACCCGATCTCAGAAATGAATCCACTTTGCTCAGCACCCAGCAGGTTTCCGGCTCCCCTGATATCGAGATCACGCATGGCAATATTAAACCCGCTTCCTAAATCTGAAAACTCTTCTATGGCTTTAAGCCGTTTACGAGCATCTTCGGTGAGTGTTGTGAGCGGGGGTGTTATCAGATAGCAAAATGCTTTCTTG
>CAYXIT010000119.1:8688-9844 GCA_964465275.1 uncultured Bacteroidales bacterium
ATCGGAAAGTCCGAAATGATGAGGGTTGTTAATGATAATGGTATTGGCATTGGGGATATCAAGTCCCGATTCCACTATAGATGTTGCCACCAGCACATCATGGTATCCATCAATAAATTCTACCATAACTTCTTCCAGTTTGGTACCGGGCATCTGGCCGTGGCCGATAGCCACGCGCAGATCAGGTAATAGTCGTTTTATCATTCCGGCCACATCTTCAATATTCTGCACACGGTTATGGATAAAAAACACCTGGCCGCCACGCGATACTTCGTACATGATAGCATCGCGGATGAACTCTTCATTGAATACATGCAGCTCGGTTACAATGGGATACCGGTTTTGTGGCGGTGTATTGATCAGCGACATATCACGCGCTTTCATCAGGGAAAATTGCAAAGTACGAGGTATGGGAGTTGCTGTAAGGGTTAAAGTATCCACATTCACCTTAAATTTTTTCAGTTTTTCTTTTGTTGATACTCCAAACTTCTGCTCTTCATCAATAACAAGCAAACCCAGATCCTTAAATTGTATATCTCCGCTTACCAGTCTGTGGGTTCCTATGAGTATATCTATTTGCCCGTCTTTGGTTTTTCTGATGATATCTTTTTTTTGTTTGGTAGTTCTGAACCGGTTAATGTAGTCGATATTACATGGAAAATCCCTTAGCCTGTCTTTAAATGTATGAAAATGCTGAAGCGCCAGAATGGTAGTCGGCACAAGCACCGCAACCTGCTTACTGTCACTTACCGCTTTAAATGCTGCCCTTATAGCTACTTCAGTTTTTCCAAAACCCACATCACCGCAGATCAATCGATCCATCGGATAAGGCTTTTCCATATCTTCTTTAACATTGGCTGTTGCTTTAACCTGATCGGGAGTGTCTTCATAAATAAATGAAGCTTCCAGTTCATTCTGCAGGTAAGTATCAGGAGAAAACGCAAAGCCCTTTTTGGCCTTACGTTCTGCATACAATCGTATCAAATCCTTGGCAATATCCTTAACACGGCTCTTGGTTTTCTTCTTGAGATTGCTCCATGCAGGCGATCCCAAACGGTTCAGGACCGGCTGTGTACCTTCTTTTCCCGAATATTTTGCAATCCGGTGAAGGGAGTGTATGCTAATGTATAGGATGTCATTCCCCTTATAGATCAGA
>CAYXIT010000120.1:0-9825 GCA_964465275.1 uncultured Bacteroidales bacterium
CGCGCTCGCGCCCATGGATGTCCCCGCGGGGACGGTGCTGTTCCGGCCGGGCGACCCCATCGCCGTGCGCGCGGGCGACCGGGGCGTGATCCGCTGGACTGCCGATGACAGCGAGGTGCACGGTTTTGGTGTAAATTATTCCACACCGTTTGCCCATGCCTACAGAATGGCCAATCGTTTGGGAGTTTCGCACCGGGAAGCCATACGCGATGATATTTATCATTTTGCACGGCTCGACTTTAACCTTTACAGGGTGCATGTGTGGGATACCGAAATATCCGATACACTGGGCAACCTGCTGCAAAACGACCATCTGGATTTGTTCGATTATGCTGTTTATGAGATGAAAAAGCGGGGAATGAAATTTGTAATTACTCCAATCGCTTTCTGGGGAAATGGCTGGCCCGAACCGGATTTTAAAACACCTGGCTTTGCTCATAAATACGGAAAGGCAGGATGTCTTACACACCCCGATGCCATAAAAGCACAGGAGAACTACCTGTACCAGTTTCTCAACCACGTTAACCCCTACACGGGTTTGGCTTACAAGAATGACCCTGATGTGATTGCATTTGAAGTAAGCAATGAACCCCACCATCCGGGCACTGTGGAAGAAGTTACCGCATTTATCAACCGGATGGTTGCTGCCATGCGCAGCACGGGTACACAAACACCCATATTTTATAATGTTACTCATAGTATTCATCTGTACAGAGCCTATATGCAGGCAGATGTTCAGGGGGGAACATTTCAGTGGTATCCAACTGGACTGGTGGCCAATCGCCAGATTAACGGAAACTTTCTTCCCCATGTGAGTCAGTATTATATCCCATTTGCCGACGATCCCGATTTTCAGAAGATGGCAAAACTGGTGTATGAATTTGATGCTGCCGATGCCGGGGGCAACTATATGTATCCTGCCATGGCGCGAAGTTTCCGCGAAGCGGGCATGCAGGTGGCTACCTATTTTGATTATGATGCCATGTTTCTGGCCCCCTTTAATACAAATTACGGAACCCATTACATGACGTTACCCTATGCTCCGCAAAAAGCGCTGAGCCTGAAGATATCTTCAGCAGTGTTTCATGAAATTCCTCGTTATGCTGATTTTGGCGGTTTTCCCACCAACAATAACTTCGGTAATTTCAGGGTAGACTATGAGAAGGATTTGGTAGAACTGGTATCCGATAAGCGGTTTTTCTATTCCAACCATACACAATCTGTTCCGGAAAACATAGCTGAGATAAGCGAGATTGCCGGTTACGGTAACTCCCATCTTGTTCAGTATGACGGAAAAGGAGCTTATTTTCTTGATAAGATTGAAGATGGGGCCTGGCGCCTGGAAGTAATGCCCGATGCCCACTGGCTGGGCGACCCCTATGCAAGGGTAAGCCCTGACAGGCAAGTAGCTGCGGTGCATTTTGCACAAAGGGAAATGTCTGTTCGTTTACTTGATTTGGGCAGTGACTTCAGCATCCGGGCCATTAACATGGGCAACACCTATCGGAGTTCGGTTCAGGATGGGGCTTTTGATATAATGCCCGGGGTTTATATTTTGCAGGCGCGAAGAAGCAGGGCACAAATCAATCCCGAAATGACTTACAAGAACATCCGGCTTAATGAATTTGTTGCTCCCGAATCCAACCTTGATGTTACACTGGTAAAAAACATGTCGCCTGAAGAGTTTACTGCCGGCAGACCTGCAATCATCCGGTTTGAAGTAATCAGTCCTGAAAGGCCCGCCGGTGTCACAGTGAGCATGTTCGGTGAGTCAGGCAACCGTCAGCTGCAAGCTCAGTATAAAGGTGCAGACATCTACGAAGTTATTGTCCCCGAATATGCAACCGGCCATGGTGTGCTGAATTATTTCATCATACTTGATTTCGGTGATTATCACAAAACTTTCCTCGCAGGCGACAGAGGGTTGCCCTTCGACTGGGATTTTCATGACCGTACGCCATACACAATGCACTTTATTTCTGCATCCGAACCCATTTCTTTATGGTGTGCCCATGATGACCTAAGTGAGACCATGATGCCATGGAACCGGCAAATCAACCCAAGACCTGCATTTGAAAAGGGCAAAGGAATGCTTTTCTATGACCTGGATAAAGTCCCTTACAGTCAGGATGGCCCCGGCAGAACCCACATTCATACTTTCAAGTATTTCTTTGGCAGCCAGGTAAAAGGCCGCGCAGAAGAACTCAACCATAAAGAATACCTGGTGGTGAGAGGAAGGAGTGTGAATGGTGAAAAGGTGAAACTGGATGTGAGTCTCCTAGATAAAGGTGGAAATGTGTTCAGCTATTCACTGGAGCTTAATGGAGAAGATGAAATCTACCGTATTCCTTTAAAGAGATATGAAGAAGGAAAATTTGCCATCATCCCCAGGCCATATCCCGAATTTAAACCCTGGTATGCAGGTATTGAAAACCATGGTACTTTTCGCGGTGAAAATCTGGAAACATTGCAGGTTACCCTGATCGACGATGATTCCTATGATGAAGAAAAAGGTGTGAGGTTTTATCTCAAAGAGATTTGGGTGGAATAAAGAATGAAAATTACTTCAATTCATTTTGTGATTGTGATAATTATCTCTCCGAACTTCTTTCTTTGCGCTCTCTGCGAAACTCTCTGCACCTTTGCGTGAAGCCTTATAAAAAAACGGGGAACTGATCAACCAGCTTCCCCGTTCTCAAGAAACCAAAAATCAAACCTTTTAATATTCCATCGCCCCATCGTTCACATTCACATCATAAAACACCGGTGGCTTTCCAAAGGCTTCAGTGAATGCATTGGTGGATTTCTTCTTAAACTCTTCCACCGCTGTAGATTTTATCAGATTTATGGTACAGCCGCCAAAGCCGCCGCCCATCATACGGGCACCCATTACTCCGTCAATCTCTCTGGCAGTATCCACTAAAAGGTCGAGCTCATCGCAACTGACGTGGTATTTTTTTCTGAGTCCTTCGTGTGACTGGTATAATAACTCACCCACACGTTGCATATCTCCTTTTGCCAGTGCATCGCAGGTTTCCAGCACCCGCTCGTTTTCCTCCGTAACATATTCGCAGCGCAGGAAAACTTCTGTGCCCATCATGGCTTTGTAGGGATATACGTCTTTGGGTCTTACATCACGCAGACTGCGCACGGCAGGCATATTGGAACGGAGAATCAAAACCCCTTCTTCACATTGTGCCCTGCGTTGGTTGTATGCTGATGATGCCAGGCTGTGCTTTACCCGAGTGTCGGCCAGAATGAGCTGGTAGCCATCCAGATTGAGCGGATAATATTCATGTTCCAGTGAGCGGCAATCCAGCCGGATTACATGATCTTTCTTTCCATGGATGGATGCAAACTGGTCCATAATGCCGCATCGAACGCCTGCGTAATTGTGCTCGGCACGCTGACCGATTTTTGCAAGTGAAAGGTTGTCTATACCCAGGCCGTAAAGCTCGTTTAAAGCTTTTGCAAAAACACTTTCCAGAGCTGCTGAAGATGATAAGCCGGCACCTTTTGGAATATCGCCGGCAAACACTGCCCGGAAACCTTCCACAAAATATCCATCTTCCTGAATTTCTTTCAGCACTCCATAGGGGTATTTTGCCCAGTGTGGAAGTTTTACATCCGGTTCGTGTATGTCAAGCTCTACCATCTCATTAAAATCAAGCGATTTGATTTTAACGGTTGAACCTTTCACTGGTGCAATGGCAAGGTATATTTTTTTATCGATCGCTGCAGGAAGGACAAAACCGTTATTATAATCGGTATGCTCACCTATAAGGTTAATCCGTCCCGGAGCGGCAAAAAAGCGGTATTCTCCGCCAAATTCTTTTTTGAATGCTTCTTTAACTTTGTTGTCTTTCATAATAGTTGATTGAACGCAGATGACGCTGATTTAGCGGATTTGCGCTGATTCATTATTAGTTCTATTTGCAAAAAGATGAGTAAAAACAAGACTGATGAAAGAGATATCTTCTCATATTACTCTGCTTCTCTCTGTCTCTGCAGTGAACCTACCAGAACACCGCATACAACACCACCAGTATAATCATAATCGCAT
This sequence comes from uncultured Bacteroidales bacterium, assembly GCA_964465275.1. GTDB lineage: Bacteria > Bacteroidota > Bacteroidia > Bacteroidales > UBA7960 > SKVR01. Next base: position 4,064 of record CAYXIT010000120.1, read on the forward strand.
ACGCCGACAGGTTGAATTTTTTGCCTGTGATAAAGGTTTCCCTTGGAAGGGCGATTGCCTTGGGATCTTCATCTTGTTTTGCTGTTACAAGGCTTACCATTGCTATTACTGCCATAGTAATGATGCAGGTGTAGAACATCTGATCCAGGAAAGGCATTTCTACGGGCAGCAGTTTGAGTGCCAGTGCAACAGGAATGGATGAGATAACACCCACAATGGCTGCTGTGCTTGTAGCTTTCTTATAGAACAATCCCATGAGGAACACCGCAAGAATTCCCGGACTTACCACACCGGTGTATTCCTGAATATACTGGAACATCTGGGGCATAGTTTGAAGTACCGGTGCCACAAATACTGCGATTGCCAGTGCAACCATAACAGCAATCCGTCCCACAAGTACCAGATCGCTGCCATCCGTGCGCTTCGACAGGTAAGGTTTGTATATATCCATAGTGAAAATGGTAGATGTGGAGTTGAGCATAGATGCCAACGAAGAAACAATGGCAGCCGTAAGTGCGGCAACCACAAGGCCTTTCAACCCGGTGGGTATGAATGTCCTGATGAGCCATGGGTAAGATATGTCGTATACGATGGAACCATCGGGTCTGGTAAAATCGGACCGGATATTTTCTATGATGGCAGTACCCTCAGGCTGGGTAAACATTACATAAGCAATGATCCCGGGAATAACCACAAAAACAGGAATTAAAAGTTTCAGGAAGGCGGCAAATGCCAAACCTTTTTGTGCTTCTTTCAGTGATTTCGCCGCCAGTGCACGCTGAATGATATACTGGTTAAATCCCCAGTAATACAGGTTGGCAACCCAAAGTCCGCCTATAAGCACACCGATACCCGGTAGATTCATAAACTCCGGGTTATCCCGTTTTATGATCATGTTGAATTTTTCACCTGCTGTGCTGTAAATATGGTCGGCCCCGGCCAGGATACCACCATCGGGTGTTACATGATGCAGTGCGATCATAGTGGTGATAAGTCCGCCGATTACCAAAAGCACTACCTGGATAACATCCGTCCAGGCCACTGCCGATAATCCGCCCCAGATAGAATAGGCCGCAGCAAACAGGGCAAGGCCAATGATGAAGTTCATACGCATGGAACCGTCGCCATTACCTAGTATCGTATCCAATGCAGTAGCACCCAAATACAATACCGATGTAAGGTTCACGAAGATGAACAACGATACCCAGAAAATAGCCAGAATGGTTTTAAGATTGGTATTGTAGCGCCTTTCTATGAACTGTGGGATGGTGAAAAGTCCTTCTTTGATAAATATGGGAAGGAAAAACTTAGCCACAACAATCAATGTTAGTGCGGCCATCCATTCGTAAGAAGCAATGGCAAGCCCAATAGCAAATCCGGAACCAGACATGCCGATAAACTGCTCTGCCGAAATGTTGGCGGCAATCAATGATGCCCCAATGGCCCAGAAGGGTAGACTCTTCCCCGCCAGGAAATAGTCTTCGGCACTTTTTTTCGTACCTTTTTTCGTTCGTGAAACCCAAAGTCCTACCGATAAAATCAGCAAGCCGTAGGCTCCGAAAATGATATAGTCGAGTGTGTGAAATGTTCCCATGTTCTTGATTTATAATTTGTTATTTTTAGTTTTTTTCCCATAGTTTTTTGGGATATTTCTCGCTATCTGTTAATTCTTTAAGCTTTTGCATCACCAGGGGTTTGTCATTTGCGTAGGTTACGCCAAACCATTTGGATGCAGATTGCAGAACTTTAATCTTTCCTTTACCTTCTTTGATGATCTGGTCAACCAATTGTGGGGTTAACAGTTCCGATTTTGGTGTGTGGATATGTTTTTCCAGGAATCTGATGAAATATCCTTCAATTAATGTAAATATAGTAGGATTGAGTGCCCAGATGTTCATGGAAACTATACTGTCAGGTTTCAATATTACATTCCCATCATCCTTGTAACTCACAATATTTCCGGATTCATCGCGACCGATATTGAATTGCTCATCAACCGATTGCAGAAAGCCCTTGTCGCTGATACTGCATATTCCACGGGTTACCGTACCGTGTTCTGAAAGTGTGTTATCAAGTCTGTAACCGCACATGGCGAAATTACTGCTGTCATGTTGCGGGTTTTGTTTAAGATGGTCGGCCAGTACCTGGTAGGCCTCCTTCCCATAAAAGTCATCGGCATTGATAACCACAAAGGGTTCTTTTACCACACCGCGGCATACCCATAAGGCGTGTGCCGTGCCCCAGGGTTTGGTTCTGTCATCAGGGCAGGTGAAACCTTCGGGGAGCATATCCAGTTCCTGAAATACAATTTCATAGGGCATTTTCTTCAGGAATCGGTCTGCAAATACATCAACAAAGTCTTTCTCAATGCTTTTGCGGATGACAAAAACAGCTTTTCCGAATCCTGACCGGATAGCATCAAAAACAGAGTAATCGATGATGGTTTCACCACCGGGCCCCAATTTGTCTATCTGTTTCAGACTTCCGTATCGGCTGCCCATTCCGGCAGCCAGAACTATAAGCGTAGGTTTCATGTCTTTTTTCTTTTATAAAGATCCCCTGAGTAAGAGTCTGAAGGGATTTTCAATATTTTGATCGTTTTTGGTTCTTACCAGTTGGGCAAGGTTTTCTCCCATTTTTTTAAAGTCTGTGGAAATGGTTGTAATGCCATTGGCTACTACTTCTTTAAGTGCTGTGTCATTGTAGGATATGATACCGATATCTTTTCCCAGCTCAAGTCCTTTTGCCCGGGCCTCCTTTACCAGCCAAACAAGGTGACGGTCCCAGACCACCAGATAAACTTCTCCTTTGCTGATGGTCCTGTCACGAATATCATGTATGAGTTCGTACGGGGTAAAGGTGTCATTACAATATTTGAGAAACCCCCTGTATTGACCTTCAGGCTCTTTACCACCCGGATAAACCATAATAAACTTCTGGTAGCGTGAAATGAGTTTGCGGCCTTCCATTAAAGCCTTGAATGTGTCTTTTTCAAAATTCTGATATACAGAAGGGTAGCGTCCCTTGAGATCATCAGGTAGCTGGTCGAGAATAATAACCCTACCGTTGAGATGTTGCAACTGACTGAAAGTGCCGGTAAATTTGGCCGGCATAATTACATAAGTAGTATAATTTCCCTTGCTCTCATTGATAAGCTGATTGAATACCTTCCGGTTGAAGTGGTGAAAATAGGTATCAACCTGCATATTGGTATTCAGGTTGTCAAGAAATGAGTGATAAAGATCTTCTTTAAAAGAGTTAAGTTCATCAAAAAGTACAAAAATGTTATGGGTGGTTTTGATGTTGGAAGTTTCCACATAATAGCCTTTGCCCGCAGCCGATGAAATAATTCCTTTGGATTTCAGTTCGTTGTAGGCATTTATTACTGTATCTCTTGACAAATCCCATTTTTTACAAACATCATTGATGCTGGGGATTTTATCACCGGGCTTTAATCTACCCTCATTGATTGCATCAACAACAGAGTTGATGATCTGCCGGTACTTTGACACTGGCAGCTTCAAGTTGATTTTGATAAGATCAGGCTGTTTCATAGCTCAACTGTACTGTACTGTTCTGATAGGCAATATTACAAATAAAAATCATAAATACAAGGAATTGTGAATAATTATTTGTTGATGGAAATAAAAAAAACCTTCCTCAGGAATGGGGAAGGTTTTAAAGGAATTAATTGTTGCTTACCTTTTTTACAGGTTTAAAAACTCCACTGCTTTTTTGTATACATTTTCTCCCGTATACCCCAGCTTTTCATCCAGCACTTTTGCTGGTGCCGAGTAACCGAAGCTCTCCATACCGATGGATTTTCCTTTGGGGCCGGTCAGTCCTTCCAGGGTTACGGGCAAACCGGCTGTAAGTCCAAGTTTGGGGAGTTCTGCTGGAATTACCTCCTCCTGATACTCTGCAGGTTGTTCGCGAAAGAGGCCTTCTGAAATTACAGATGACACCTGCACTTTCAAGCCTTTTCTCTCTTTAAGTAACATGGCACCATCATATAGGGTAGATACTTCAGAGCCGTTTCCTACCAGAATGATATCGGGCTGGCCTTTATCTTTATACACGATATAACCGCCCTTTTCGGTATGAACAGCTTCTTTAAAGCGGTTGCCCGTGGAAGAAATATCATTGATATTCTGCCTTGAAAGTATCAGTGCTGTTGGGGTTTTATTGTTTTCCAGTGCCATTTTCCAGGCGATATTGGTTTCGGCGGCATCAGCCGGGCGTAGTGCCAGGAAGCTTCTGTTACCACTGTGGTTTTTCAGTTTTTCCAGAAGTCTGATTTGTGCTTCCTGTTCAACAGGCTGGTGGGTTGGTCCATCTTCACCCACGCGGAAAGCATCGTGTGTCCATATGTAGATTACCTGCAGTTCCATCAGGGCTGCAAGACGTACAGCGGGCTTCATGTAATCTGAGAATACGAAGAATGTTCCGCAAACGGGAATTATGCCTCCATGCAATGCCATTCCGTTGGCAATGGCCGCCATGGTAAGTTCTGATACTCCCACCTGTAAAAATGCTCCTGAAAAATCTCCTTTAACAAATTGTTTGGATTTCTTTAAAAACCCATCCGTTTTATCACTGTTTGACAAATCAGCTGATGCCACAATCATATTTTCAACCTTATCTGCAAGGTGAGCTAGTACAGCTCCTGATGCGGCACGCGATGCAATATTTTTCTTTTGCTCTATGGCGGTGAAGTCAATTTTGGGTATACGGCCATTGTAAAAATTACTGAGTTTTTGAGCTGCTTCAGAGTTTGCTGCTTCCCATCTGCTGATTTCTTCTTTTCTGTCTTTTACAGTTTGTCTTTTGTATTCATTGATTTTTTTCCAGTGGCTTTTTACATCGTCAAATACCACGAAAGGATTTTCCGGATCTCCACCCAGGTTTTCAATGGTCTTTGCGAAAGATGCTCCTGCACCTGACAGGGGCATACCGTGGGTAGAAACCTGTCTTTCAAAGGATTGGCCGTCTTCTGTTACAGCACCTTTACCCATAATGGTTTTACCAATGATAAGTGTAGGTTTTTCCTTTTCTTCATTAGCTTTTTTCAGAGCATCCCTGATGGCTTGCGCGTCATTGCCGTCAATGGTCATCACATTCCAGCCCCATGCCCGGTATTTCATGGCAGTGTCTTCATGTGTAACAGCACTGGTTTCTGAAGATAGTTGAATATCATTGGAATCATAGAACATTATCAGGTTATGAAGACCCAGATATCCTGCAATCCTTCCTGCTCCCTGGCTGATTTCCTCCTGTATGCCACCATCGGAGATAAAGGCAAAAGTTTTATGGGCATGCATTTCGCCAAAGCGGGCAACAAGAAAACGTTCTGCTATGGCCGAACCCACAGCGTTGGTATGTCCCATTCCAAGAGGACCTGAAGTATTTTCCACCCCTTTTCTTTGATTTACTTCCGGATGGCCGGGAGTATGACTACCCCACTGGCGGAAATTTTCAAGCTCATCCATTGGGTAATACCCTACCATGTGCAAAATGGAATAGAGCATGGGTGACATATGACCGGGATCGAGAAAGAACCTGTCGCGGTTGCGCCATGTTCCGTCATCCGGATCATAATTCAGAAACTCTGAATAAAGTATATTTACAAAATCTGCTCCTCCCATCGCACCTCCCGGGTGTCCTGATTTGGCTTTTTCAACCATTGCGGCTGATAAAATCCTGATGTTGTTTGCTGATCTCCCGATTGTTTTGTCCATTGAAATGATTTTACTGGTTATTTT
>CAYXIT010000121.1:0-9790 GCA_964465275.1 uncultured Bacteroidales bacterium
TGATCGGGGAATTCAGCTGTTAAAAAATGGAGAAACGGAAAAAGCCCGCGCAATATTTGAACGGGCCGTATCGTATAACAGGTGGTATATCCCTGCGCAGCTTGCACTTGGTACAATGGAATTGCATTCAGGCAGATCGCAGGATGCAATGAACAGAATGACCGGTTTGATGAGTAAGGTTTCTCCACCTTTGCAATGGCTCGAAGACACAAGAGCCTTTGCACTTGAACTTTTTACCCATGAACTGGAAAGGGCTGAAAAACTTTCTCTTGACGACCGGTTTCTTGACGCATTGAAGATACTGAACCGGTTGAATGTATTCTGTGAAGCAACGGAAAATACCTGGGATTGTCCTCATAAATTGTCTATTAGTCTGATCAATGCGCATTACGGTATGTACAGGTCATATCTGCGTGTAGCAGAAAGAGCATATGTTTCCGGCAACTTTTCTTTTGCGGTTACCTACATCGAAAATGCTCGGGAATATCAACAGCAAAATCAAAGCTTTATTGAAAATGATCGGGAATCTATGTTGCTCCTGCAGCAAGTTTCAGAAGCATATCAATTAAGAGCTGAAGAAGCATTGTTATATTATGATTTTGCAGATGCACTTAATAAGTATGAAGCATTGAGAGATCTCTGTGCTGCATATCCCACACTTGATTGCCCCGGTGACCTTCAGGCCAGATTATCCGAAACAGAAGAGAAAAAAGAACAGGCCATGCTTTTTACTGCTGAATTTGACGTAACAGAACCTGGGGTGATTGATTCAGAAACAGATCTGGAAATGATTAAGGAAACGGTTAAAGAAAAACTTTCTCTGGGGCACCTGAAGGCCTGGGCCGGTGAAATATCAGAAGCAGGGGAGATCCTTAACCAGGTTGCCGGATATGCCATTCGTTATGACCTAAGGAAAGATACAATCATAAATATGCGGATTATCAGCCTTTCTGAAATGATGCGCCAAAAAGAATGCGAATTGAAGGAAAGGGAAATGAAAAACGTGGCTGAAGTGATTCCTGAAAGAGTGAAAGCAGGTCAATACAATACGGCATTTGAAGATTTCTTGCAATTAAAGAACATCTTTGAATCAGGAAAAGATTGTGAATGGACTATTAGAAAAGACTTTCCGGATAAATATTCTTATACATCCCTTCTTTCTGACTATCAGCAACAATTGTATAATGCTCAGGGAGCTTATTTCAGGGGAGCACAGGAAGGTTTCAATGAATTTCTTGAACTTTATTCCTCTGTAGATAAGTTTTTTATTGAAAATAATCTGGGGCAATACAGTGTTGATCATCAATTACTCAATGATTTCATTGCCCATTCTTCTAATATCTCATTGATGAAAGCCGGTGTTAAATATTTTGCCGGGAACAACCAACATGAAAATGCCCTTAAAACATTGAAACTTCTCATGAAAAACCGCCTGGATGCAAGAGAGCTTAAAGAGTTACAGGAATTTGCCGGCAAACAGGCGGCTGTTGATTTTTCGAATCAGATCAATGAAGATCAGCCATCTCAATATGTAAAAAAGATCACAGACAATGATTCCTGGTTCAGGTTTTATGTAAAAAGCTTTTTAGACAATTTGTAAGGCATTTTTATTTTTTCAATCCTTCTTTTGATTTTTTCTTGCTGATGATCCTTCCCTGATCCCAGGCAAGTATTACCATTGCTGCTGTTATGAGAATTATGTTTTTCAGTATATACTGCCCTTCTATTGTAGGCACAAATGGCACCATATAAAAAGTTTCATCAGGAAAAACAAACAAAGGAAAAATGGTTCCTGCCATTTGCAGGTAAAGCAGAATAACTGTGGTTCTTAAAAATTTACCTGTAAGAAAACCAAGCCCAATCAGGGTTTCCCATGTTGCAAGGATGGGCATGGAGAAGGGGGCCTGCACAATGCCGAACGACAATACATCGATGGTTCGGGTGGCTATATCTTCAGCTGAGCTTATACCAGGGAAAAACTTCTGGAATCCAAACCAGAAAAATATTATACCTACACTTATCCTCAATAAATAAATTCCATTAACTGACATCCAGTCAATGATTTTGTCTTCAATTACATGTAGCCTATGCATATATTTAAAATTATATTGTAGTTAAACTATTTTTATGTAAATCAACAAGGAAACAATTAAAATCAAGAAAAGTTTCTTTAATTTTTGGTGCTTTTTTATGATGAAGTGAAAAATAGGAATCCGGGAAAATACTGTATAAGTATTGATTAATAATAATTTTAGTGTATACTGTATTTGCAATTTCTTAAAAAAATAAAGAAAAAAAGTAGACAATAATATTCAATGATAGAATTTGCATCTATCAATTGAATTTTAATTTGTTTTTGCCCGATGTTAAATGATTAATATGGATCCTGGGGTTCGTGCCGGTCCATATCATGGTCTAGAGCCTGGACACGATATATATCGGTACGGCGATCGTTCCAGTTCGTTACTGTGCCTCGGTTTCGGTGGCGTTTAAGCAGCTCAAGATCAATATCATTAATGATTACTGTTTCTACGTTGGGTGTGCATTCTGCAGCAATGGCATCACGTGCAAAAGAGAAGTCAGACGGAGTAAATATCCCCGATTGGGCATACTGGATATCCATATTGTCAACCTGCGGCAGGTTTCCAACAGTACCGGCAATGGCAACAAATATCTGGTTCTCAACACAGCGTGCCTGGGCGCAATAACGTACCCTGAGGTAACCCTGGCGGTCATCTGTACAGAATGGCACAAAGATCATACGTGCCCCTCTTTCCACAGCAATACGGGCTACTTCGGGAAATTCAATATCATAACAGATCTGTATGGCGATCTTACCTTTATCTGTATCAAACACTTCAATGTTACGTCCGGGTTCAACTCCCCACCATTTTTTCTCATTCGGTGTTATGTGTAACTTGTATTGCTTTCCAATTTCTCCATTGCGTTTAAAAAGATAGGCAATGTTATACAGTTTATCGTTTTCGGGTGTAAAATGCGAACCGGCAATGATATTGATATTGTACTTTATGGAAAGATCGCTGAAAAGCTCGAGGTATTGCTCAGTAAATTCACCGATCTTCCTGGCAGCAGTACCTGGATTTTCTTTTGGGAAGAGAGAAAGTAATTGCAGGGTAAATATCTCCGGGAATAGCACGAAGTCGCTTTTGTAACCTGATGCCACATCCACAAAATATTCGCACTGTACGGCAAAATCTTCAAAGCTTCTGATAGGGCGCATCTGGTATTGAACCACACAAATGCGCATAGGCAGTGATGCAAGAAATTTCCGGTCTTTTTCCTGGCGATAGTCAAAATTGGCCCATTCGAGATAGGTGGCAAAACCACCTGATTCTTTGTCCTCATCAAGGTATTCGCGAATCACTTTTTTAAGTGAGAAACCATTTGAAAGCTGCGGTGTAAGCACAGGATCAAAAATTGCCTTACTGGTAACCCTGTCCACATATTGGTTAATGCTGAGTTTATCTTTGTAGTTTTTATAGCCTGGCAGTCGACCACCAATTACAATGCGCATAAGGTTCCGGTCGCGGGCCAGTTCTTTGCGTGCTTCATACAGCCTGGTGGCAAGCTTCATTCCTCTGAAATCGGGGTGTACCATAATTTCCATGCCGTAAAGAGTGTCGCCTTCAGGGTCATGGGTGCCAATATCACCGTTATCGCATATCTCGTCCCAATTTTTATCAAGGTCAAGATCTTCCGAATCAATAATAAGACTTGATGATGAAGCAACAAGCATCCCGTCAATTTCAATTACAATTTGCCCGTCTGGAAAAATACGCAATTGATTTTCAATATTTTCTCTCGTCCATGTTTGCATTGATGGGAAGCATATTTTCTGCATCCTTATTAATGCATCAAAGTCTTCTATTTGCAGGTTTCTGACTTTTAGCTTACTTTCAAATTCCTGGAGATCAATTTTTTCCATGTAATAAATTATTGCGTATTTGGTTTAGTACTGGTCGCGGATATCGGTAATGTTACCGTTCCTGAAATTATCGGAAAAGAGCAGCTCAGTAAGTTTTTTTCCGGCCAGGTTAGGTGGAACCAATTGACCGGTTTCTTTCAGCTCAACAAATTTTTCACGGTGAATAAACTGATCATCGGTAGTTCCTCTTATAGTGGTTTGCATTTCAGTATCAATAATACCCGGAGCAACTGCCATAAGCTTAACAGGATATTCCTGATCATCCTGCTCTGTGGCAATGCAACGTGTAAACATATCAAGCCCTGCTTTGCCGGTACAATAGTTACTCCATCCGTGATATGGATTTATAGCGGCACCTGAAGAAATATTCAATATTCTTTTTTCTGTTTTCCAGCCTGCGAATTGCTTAACAAATTCTCTTATAATAAACATGGGTGCCAGAAGGTTAACACGCATGTGCATTTCCATATCTGCGGGTTCAAGGGTTTCCAGGGGCCCTATGGGTTTAATAACCCCGGCATTATTAATCAGATAAATACCATCGCAGTTTTCTTTCTCAATATTATTAAAAATCTGCTGCATTACCGGTTCAATAGTATCGGTATGAGAAAGGTCGCATGAATAAAAGTCCATTTTACATCCTTTTGCTTTGGCCAGTTTTTGCAGATTGGTATTATCTGTGCGCGATATTCCGTGTATGTGATGGTCTTCATGAATCAGGGCAGTAGTTATTCCTGCACCCAGTCCTTTGCTGTGTCCCGTAACTATAATATGTTTCATTTTGATGAAAGTTTATTTGATTTTTTCAACTGATTTGATTGATCCTGTGTTAGGATAATATTCTATTTTAAGATCAACAGGGGGCAAGCTTGTAATTATCCCAAATTGATTTATGAGAATTCTTGATTCGGCAAGTGGCAAATTGCCCTTGAGAACGGTAACATTGCCATGTTCAGGAATACGGTAATAGAAGCCTGTTTCTGCATTCTTTCCACGGTCGGGGTTCATCAGGAATACTGCAGGTTGGCGTGTGGTATTACTGCGCGAAATCTGGATCTTTACTTCCTGACTACTTTGCTGTTCTTCTTCCAGCAACCCTTCTCTTTCAGAAAAATGAAACAAAGTATAAGGAACCCCTGCAGTGTTTTTTTCCGGAATGAAATAGTAGCGGTACTTCATCACGCTTTGAGTGGTTAATCCAGCGAACAGTTCGATGTAATCATTCTCCTGCTGGGTAAGCTGATCATTCATGTATTGAAGTGCTTCCCTTGAATAGGTGATCTCGGCAAATCCACTGAGCAGATCAAACTTTTTCTCCCTGATTTTAAGGATGTAGTCAGCCACTTCTTTGGCCTTTATTTCAGATGATTTCTCAACAAGCCTGCGTCGCAGGGTGCGCCTTTCAACCGTTATGGTATCCATTCTTACCTGCTGAATAACCGTATCAACTTTTTCATGCAGGTTTGATTCCACAAAATGGTTGAATGTTGATTCAGTACCAAAATAACCGTATTTATTTTCTAAAGAGCTGTTTAGCAAATACTCCTGCTCATCAAAGGGTACATTTACACCTGCCACAATGCCGTTCTCATGCAAATACAGGGCTAAAGGATTTTTGCGGTTTTTCTCCAGGTCCAGTTCTGCAAAATAAAATTCTGCAGGATCGGGCTCTGCATATTGATCAATATTAACTTCCCTGATCTCGTATGTTTGCACTTTATCTTTAATTACATTTTCCAGCCCCAGAAATTTCTCGGCATATTGAGCATACGGACCGGGAGTTTCGGTGGTTCTTACTAATGTTACATCAACAATCAGCACCGTACGGGGTAATGCATAATAAAAGCCCTGCAAGGTATGACCTGCTTCAAGGTTTCTTACGTGTTGTACCCTTATGGGATGCTGAGTTTTACATGAAATACCTGCAAACAGCATGAAGATTGAAATGAAATATACTATAGGTCGGCTCATATTCTTGATATTTAATTTTCTTTGTTTCAATTATTTTTCTAAATATTTCTGTTCCGAAAAACCTAAACATTCATATGTGCAAAAATATGGAAATAATTTTTGCCTTAATTCTGTTTAAAGAAATATAAGATTATGACTCATCAATTGCTGAAGGTATTTGAAATTCCAGCTGATTATTAATGAAATTGATTGTTCTTCATACTTCTCCAGTTTCTTTATACATTGCGCAGCATCTTTACAATATATCATCTCAGTTGCCAGGCTTTTATGTTCTGATGTATTGCTCATGATCTGATTTATGATCTCCTGTTCACCCATGCCCGGGTGGAACTGGGCGGCCTTTTTGTAACGTTCCTGCAATGATCTGATAACGTGAATATTTTTAGGTGATGATTGTTCGTACTCAGTTTCTTCCAGGTTACTATCAGAAAAAAACAATTCAATCTTTATCTTATCATTTTTGAATGCCTGGAAAAAATGTGTCCAGAAGTCTTCCGGTATGTTGCCACTCAAGTCAATGAAAATATTTGGAACCGCGTTTTGGTTCAGGATTTTTTCACGCAGATTTTTAATGGCAGCAGGACCAGCAGGCTTATCGATAATAAGAGTACTTTGTTTAGGATAAAGGGTCATTAACCTTCCGTGCAGGCTGGAAGAGGCAGGTTTAAAAGCTTTCAGCAGGTGACTTAACCTTTCGGGTTTTACATCAAAAGCAGCCATGGCACATATTGCTGCCAGGATAGACTCGAGTAAGATGTTATTTTTTCCGTTTGCCCACAATGGTATTTCATTCAGCCCTGCAATACGATGCTTGCCACCGGTAGTCCATAGGTAAATTTCATTATTCTCAGTCCCTGCAGCCATTCCACCATGCAGACAGTGCTTTCTGAATTCCGGGTTTTCAGTATCGGATGTAAATAAAACGGGTTTGCTGTAAAGCCGATCTCTCATCTCCATCACCAGGGGGTCATCAGCATTGAGTACAGAAAATCCATCACGGTAAACCTCTTCAGCCACTATTGATTTGGCATAGGCCAGATCTTCAGTGGTTTTAATATTGTTAATGTTAAGATGTTGCGGATGCACATTCAATACAATCCCCACATCGGCAAAATCATAGCCAAGTCCTTGGTTCATAATGCTTTCTGCCGGGGTTTCAAATACGGCACAATCTACACCTGAGTCTTTGAGAATCAATTGTGCAGCGTCATAATTGGCCATATCTTCACGAATTATTCGCCGGCCGTCAATAAAAATTCCATCAGAATTTGCCAGTCCTGTTTTATATCCTTCTTTTTCAAGCATAAAATTTATCAGGTAGGTGCAAACCGATTTCCCGGCTGACCCGGTAACAGAAAAAACCGGTATGCGTGTGGGAGCTTTTTCCGGAAAAACTGACTCCAGAAAAGGTGCTGCAATATCTCTTGGTCGCCCTTTCCAGGGATTCATATGCATTTGAAGATCGGGATCCATTTCAACATTTACAACAGCACCCTGATTCTCTTCAATGGGTTTGCTTATATCGGGGCAAATAATATCAACTCCTGCTACCGGCAGATTGATAACTTCCGCTGCTCTTTCAGCCATGTACCTGTTTACCGGATGTACAATTCCGGTAACATCTGTTGATAAGGCTATGCCGGCTTTGTAAGTATTGTGATCCAGCGGTACCCTGATTCCTTCTTCGGGAATATCATCGAGTGAGTATCCATAAAATGACAAAAGTTCAAGCATTATATCATCGGGCTGCAGGGGTTTCAGGCTGCTATCCGGCAGGTTTTTTCTTTTCTGCTCTTCGTTGAGTTTTTGAATGAGAACAGCAATATTATCTTTGCCGTTTCCAATTAACTCGGGGCTTTGAAGTAAAGCAGCCGCAACAAATTTATGATTAATGACCAGCAGGCGATATGCCAGCCCGGGGATCTGTTCATTTACAATTACTTCATTACTTTGGTTTTTACACAATGTAAATGCATCTTCCAATATACCGGAATTGTTGATTGCAGGAAAAATGCAGGTATGATTATTATTTAGCGATGCTTTTATTGTAACGGGTTTGCGAAGTCTTTTCCAGAATAACAATGCATCATCCAAATTTTCTGTTTTTATTGCACGTGGCACTGTAATACCTGCATTGGCAAGCATTAAAAGATTCAGATAGGGATCACGCGAGTTTTCACCTGAAAGCCAGGTTGTTTCTGAAGTAATACTGCCTTTGATGCGCTTCTTATATTTTCCGGTACCCAGCTGAATCAATCTGAAGGAATCAAGTTGTATAACAGGTATATTTCTTTGATGGGCTTCGTCAATAATTGCCTGTGTGGCCTGATCCATAGCATACTTTTGTTGCAGCCAGGAAAGATCTCCAACATATTGATCGATATTTATTTCTTTTTTTGAAAGAATACGGTTTATGACATCCACACTCGCCCTGGCTGCATATTTTCCTGCAGGCTCATTGATAAAACGGAATACTACATTATAAACCCCTTTGCGGCCTGTACTCCGGGTTTTACCAAATCCCACGTTCATCCCGGCCAGGCTCTGAAGTTCCAGGGCTATATGTTCTGCAACATGTCCGAGCAAGGTTCCCTCTTTTACACGTGTAAAGAACCCTCCTTCTTCACCTTCGCTGCAATGGTGCTCCTGTAAAGTTGGAATGGTCAGACGAAGCTTTTCTGAAAAACCATCGATGGTATTAGTATATACTTCATCCCATTGACCAAGGTTCAGTTGCATTATAATTACCGGGCCGGCACTGTAATACCCTGCACCATGTATTGCATGTATCTCTTCAATTACCAAAGGATCCTGTAAAAAGTCACTAGCCGCAAAGGAGTCAGGTTGATTGCTCATAAATCGCCTATGATAGATATATTATTTTGCAGGATGGAGTGTAAACAAAAAAACCCATACTATGCAAATATAGCAAGTATGGGGGTGAATGTTGAATTTTAAGTGTTATTATTTTAGAATAAAATCAAGTGATGTGCTTGGATCATATTCCAGTGTAGGCTGATCTTTTCTGAATACTTTTAAGGTTTTATTACCGAGCAGTTTCACATTATCTCCCTCGATCCGGATCATTGAACCTTCCTTCAGTCCAACAACAGTAAAATCGGGGTTTAACTCCAGGAACTCTCTGATCCTGTCTTCCCTTGATTCACCATTATGATTGGGTATGCGCCCATCGGTGTAGTGGGGGTTGATCTGGAAAGGTATCAATGACAGGCCTTCAAAACTTACAGGTTGAATTACCGGCATATCGTTAGTGGTTTTTATGCTGGGGCATGCCACGTTGCTTCCGGCACTCCATCCTATAAATGGCGTTCCGTTTTCTACCTTCTTTTGTATGATGTCCATAATACCCCTTGCGTGCATGTAATGGATCAGATGGAAAGTATTTCCACCACCAATAACGATGGCATCGGCTTCTTCAATTACTTTTTCAGGACCCTGGATGTCCTCTGTGGATTTTGTTGTATATCCAAGTTCCTGGAATACTTCATTTACCTTGTTTGTATATTCAACATAAGAAATATCAACTGCGGCATAGGGTACAAAAGCAATGTTGCGAACATCTTTTCCAAGAAAATCTGTTATGTACTTTCGGGTGTAATCCAGGTACCTCTCCCCGTAATTTGTTGAATTGCTGATTAATAAAAGTCTTTTAGCCATATGTTTATGTTTTTGGATGACAGTTTTCTAAATATGAAAAATGATCAGGATCTTCTATAAATTATTAAAATACTGTATTTGCCAAACTAACGTAACAGCACTTGATAATGTTTTACTTTTAATTGTTAAAAAAGAAAACCTGAATGTAGTCTTGTTTATTTTATCTTTAAAAAAGCAAAAATTAAAAAATTTAAC
>CAYXIT010000122.1:0-9680 GCA_964465275.1 uncultured Bacteroidales bacterium
AAAAAAGTTAATTACACTTGTTAATTATACAATAATTAGTAAATTTACAATATTGTATTGTTAAGAATTCGGCGGTTATTTACATTACTAAACTGTATTTTACAATGGTGAACAGGATTCAGGAGATCATTAAAAGATATGATCTTACATCATCAAAGTTTGCTGACATGTTAGATGTTCCAAGGTCAACAATATCTCATATTCTTTCTGAGAGAAATAAACCCAGTTTGGAATTTATTCAGAAAATTATTGACAAGTTTCCAGAGATAAATATAAAATGGTTGATAAGAGGCGAAGGAAATATGTTTGAAAAAGAAAGAGATCTGTTTTCTGATTTGTATGTGGAAGGTGAAAAGGATGCTAAAGATAAGAATGCCGGATCATTACCTCCTGAAGATTCTATAGAAAAGCCTCCGGTAAAAGCAAGTGAAAAATATGAAAATCTGGCGGACGAAAAAAAGGATGATAGTATTCCTGAAGATGCTGTCAGTAGGGATATAAAAGCCAATAATCAGATTAAAACTGCTAAGGAAAAAATTGTAAAAATTTTTGTGTTTTATGAAAACGGTACTTTCAAAGAATATTATCCCGCCGAATAATATTTATTTCATTAACATTTCATAGCAACGCTGCAAATAATAAATACTAAAATCTTTCCATTTTGCTGAAAAAGAAATCTGCTTCAATCTTTGCATTTTCATCGGAATCAGACCCATGGACAGCATTTTCTCTGGTACTCACCCCAAAAAGCTTTCTGATTGTACCTTCTTCTGCTTTGGTTGGGTCGGTTGAACCGATAAATTTCCTGTAATCTTCTACAGCATTATCTTTTTCCAGTATTGCTGCAATGATAGGGCCGTTTGACATAAATTCTGTAAGTGGACCATAAAACTCTCTGTCTTCATGTATTTTATAGAACTTTTTTGCTTGTTGAAGGCTGAGTTTTACCATTTTTATTGCCTTGATAGTAAATCCTGCATCAAGAATCATTGCCAGAATATTACCCATATTGCCATTTTCAACTGCATGTGGTTTGATCATTGTAAGCGTTTCTCTTCCTGCCATAATCAGTTTTAATTAATTGTTACTGGTATATTAACTACATAAAAATCTTTTTGAAAGATAAGAATGATAAATATCCCATAAAAATAATTAATTTCATTGAATTGATAAGCCCTGCAGGTTTTTTTTTACCTTTGCGTTTCAATTTTTACAATATATTTGTTACTGATGGATTTTGTAATCCACAGCATATCAATTGTAATTAAGGTAATTAAAAAGGCAAATTTTGAATAATAAACTGATCAGGCCGGTTACAAAGCTGTTATCAGACAAATCGAAAAAGATTGTAATAGTAAGTCACGTAAATCCTGATGGCGATGCTTTAGGATCTTCATTGGGGCTTTACCACTTTCTCATCAATTCGGGTTATAAAAATGTTGATGTTATTTCCCCCAATGGATTTCCTGATTTTCTTAAGTGGATGCCAGGTGCCGATAAAATAATTATTGGTACCAAATCCACCTCAATCAGCACCATTAAGATAAAAGAAGCTGAAGTTATTTTTTGTCTGGATTTCAATGATATTGAAAGAACCGAGGATTTGTCAAACCGCCTGAAAAAAGCCAAAGGATACAAAATACTCATTGATCATCATCCTGATCCCAAAGATCATTTTGACCATATAATTTCGGAGGTAAGTTCGTCATCTACTGCCGAATTAATTTATGAGCTTATTCTTTTAATGGAAAGTGAAAAAGCAGTTGGCGCAAGGGTTGCGGAATGCTTATATGCCGGAATTGTTACTGATACAGGATCATTCAGCTATGCCTGCAATAATTTTCGTACTTATGAAATTGTATCTCATTTAATGAAGCAAGGTATTGACGGGGAAAACATACACCGTCTCATATATGATACCTATTCAGAAGACCGTATGCGTTTACTGGGGCATTGCCTGGGACCCAATCTGGTTGTTTTGCATAAATATAAAACTGCATACATTTATCTGAGTGCTGAAGATTTAAAAAGATTTAATTATCAGGAGGGTGATACTGAAGGCGTTGTAAACTATGGATTGAGCATAGAAGGTATTAAACTGGCTGCCATCTTTATTGAAAAGAAGGAAAATATAAAGGTCTCTTTCCGCTCTGAGGGTAATGTAAATGTGAATAATCTGGCCAGGAAATATTTTTATGGAGGAGGCCATAAAAATGCTGCAGGCGGCAATTATAAAGATTCCTTAAATAATACTATCCAATTATTTGAAAACATTGTAAAAGAATTAAGCAGCAATGATTTTGCTGCTCTTCGGGAAGTTACCAATTATAATTAACTTTGCACTTGTTTTATAATCCAAGGCAAATTATTTTTATTATGAGGATTACGGTTATTCTGACTATTTTATCGATTGCAATCTCCTCATGTGGTTCAAAAAGCAATGATAGTAATCAATCCGCTCAGCAAGAAATACAAAAGTCTTTACGCACAGCCAATGCCTTGCTAGTTGATGCAGAGGAACAGGAGATAGAGGATTTTATTAGCCGGCAGGGCTGGGATATGAAAGAAACGGGTTCGGGGCTTAGATATATGATTTACAATCATGGCACAGGTCCTAAAGCAGTAAAAGACCATATTGCTCATTTACACTATAGTATTAGTCTCATTACGGGTGATTTGGTTTACTCATCAGATGAAGATGGCATTCGCGAGTTTCGGATTGGCAGGGGCGGGGTTGAACCAGGACTGGAAGAAGGTATTTTGCTTTTAAGGGTTGGAGATAAGGCCAGGTTTATTTTACCATCGCATCTTGCACATGGCGTGCCTGGTGATGGCGTAAAAATACCACGAAGAGCAACTATAATATATGATTTAGAATTAATAAATATTACAAGTAAATAAAAAATGAACCATTCAACGATTATTTTATGAGAAATACAATTTTTGTGATTGCCGGTACACTGATTCTTGCGCTTGTAGCTTGCGGATCAGGAGATTTTGAAAGAACAGATAATGGACTAACTTATAAAGTTCATAAAAGCAACCGGGGTGATAAAGCTGTTATTGATGATATTGTAAAAATTGATATTGCGTATCGCTATCCTGCTGATTCAGTTTTTTTTACAAATAAAGACTTTAATGAAGCCATGTATATTCCTGTTATTCCGTCAGAATACCCGGGTGACATTTATGAGGGATTCAGATTAATGGCTGAGGGAGACAGTTTAACTTTTAAACTTGACGCTATGAACTTCTTTACAACAACACTAAGATCTCCTGCTGTTCCCGGTTTTATTCCCCAGGATGATAGTGTTTATGTTGATGTTCTTGTAATTGATATTTTCAACCAGGAAGAATATGATGATTACAGAATGAAAAAACGTGAGGATATGATTAAGGAGCAGGAAATAGCAAAGGATGCTGAAGATGATTTACTCCAGGATTATCTGGATGAAAATGACATTTCTGTTGAACCTGAGGAAAGCGGACTCATCATAGTTGTCGAAGAAGAAGGTACAGGTCCCAAACCCCAGAGCGGTCAGAATGTTACAGTGCACTATACAGGCAAAATCCTTGATGGTACAGTGTTTGACTCTTCAGTAGAAAGGGGTGAACCTTTTACTTTTCGATTGGGAGCCGGACAGGTCATCAGAGGCTGGGATGAAGGTGTTTCAAAATTAAATATCGGGTCAAAAGCTAAACTCATAATTCCATCTTATCTTGCTTATGGCGATCAGCAAAGAGGTCCCGTAATTACACCTTTTTCAACTCTTATTTTCGAGATTGAAGTACTTGATGCCAACTAACTTATTTCTCCTTTAAGATATTATACCCCTGTTACTTCCTGTTTTAAAATAGAATAAATTAACAGAGCTATAACAATATTATTGATACACAAGAGTATAATTAATCCGCGTCAAACTAATATTCCGGTGATCAAAGATTTTGGCGAGTTCCATCTGACCGGATTAATAAAAAATATAAACAGATGAAATAAGCATGTTTACTTCACTCACACAAAGGATGATATTTATACATGCGATTCCATGTGACCAATTTAAAACAAATTATGAATACATGAAAAAGGTAACATTCCGGTTAATTTTTGTTTTTGCAGTAGTGCTTGGTTTTTCAGCCTGTTCCTTGTTGCAAAGAACAACTGAACCTGTTTTTATTACTCATGAGTCTGGTATCCGTTACAGGATCATTGAACAGGGAAATGGAACCAGGCCCTTAATGAATGATATGATATACGTTCATTACAGGCTTATGCTCGAAGACAGTACTATAATTGATAATAGTTATGACAGGGAGGAACCCGTTTCTTTTAAGATGGGTGCAGGCCAGGTGATTCCCGGATGGGAGAGGGGTATAAGCCTTTTAAGAGAAGGCGATAAAGCCATAATGGTAATTCCTCCTGATCTGGCATATGGAGATAGGGCTGTAGGAGATATTCCGGCAAATTCAACACTTGTGTTTGATGTAGAAGTGGTGAAAGTTGATCCTGCACCCAAACCTCTTGATATACCTGAAGATGCCAATATCATAACAACTACATCCGGATTAAGATATACTGTTGTTGAGCCTGGTGACGGAATAATGCTGATTTCCGGAATGAGGGTTAGAATACATTATAACGGCTTTTTTGAAAAAGATATGTCTATTTTTGATTCGTCATGGCAACGGGGTGAGCCCATTGATTTTACATTAGGTAAAGGAATGGTAATTAAGGGCTGGGAAGAAGGAATTGCAAAATTAAGGGTAGGTGATAAAGCACGTTTGTGGGTTCCCTATGAACTTGCTTACGGAGAACAAGGACGTGGTCCGATACCACCGGCCAGTAATCTGATCTTTGATGTGGAAGTTATTGATGCCGAAGAAGTAAAAAGGCCACAACCTTACAATGTAGCAGGCAAAGATACTCTTGAAACGGAGTCAGGCCTCAGATATATAATCGTTAATGAAGGAACAGGCGAGCAAGCTAAAGAAGGTCAGGTTGTTACTGTGCATTATACAGGGTTTCTTATGAATGGAAATATTTTTGACTCATCTATTGAAAGAGGTCAACCTTTCAGGTTTTTACTTGGGAGAAGGCAGGTAATTGCCGGTTGGGATGAAGGAGTAGCACTGATGAAACCAGGTGCAGAATACCGTTTTATTGTACCTCCCGGGCTTGCCTATGGTGAACGAGCCACAGGCCCTATCCCCGCCAATGCTACTCTTGTTTTTGATGTGGAATTACTCAATGTTGAATAAAATTTAATCTGAGATATGACGATTTTGCAAGTTACATGGGAGGTTAGTCCTGAAATCTTTTCATTAGGGCCTCTGACGGTAAGATGGTATGGTTTGTTCTGGGCGCTTTCATTTTACCTGGGATACGAGATCATGCGTATGATCTTTAAACGTGAAAATATAGGTCAGAAAGAGCTTGATAGCCTTTTGATTCATATTGCCATAGGAAGTGTTGTAGGAGCACGATTGGGGCACTGTTTCTTTTATGACTTTGATTATTATATTTCCAATCCTGTTGAAATACTGTATATCTGGCAGGGCGGCCTGGCAAGCCACGGTGGTGCAATTGGAATAATACTGGCTATGCTCCGGTATTATAAGAAGTTCCCTGAAATTCGCTTCTTCTGGACGGTTGACAGATTACTTATTGTTATAGCCCTTGGTGCATTTTTTATAAGAATGGGGAATCTCATGAATCATGAAATTTATGGCTATGTAACTGATCAACCATGGGGTTTCAGGTTTGTAGAAAATGTAGGTGCCTGGTTAAGGGGCGCTGATCCTGTTTTTACTGAACCAAGACATCCCACAGCAATTTATGAAGGAGCAGGTTATATTTTCATTTTTGGAAGTATGATGTGGATGTATTTCAAGAGAATGTCAAAACTTTATGAAGGATTTCTTACAGGTTATTTCCTGATAACATTGTTTGTCTGGAGATTTATTGTTGAATATTATAAAGAAGTGCAGTCTCCTTTTGAAGAAAATCTTATAATAAACATGGGTCAGATTCTGAGTATTCCAATGATACTGCTTGGAATCGGGGTACTTATTTACAGCTTCCAAAAAAAGAAGCCTGCTATTTAAGCAAATCTGAAATATTCAATTTATTATACTTATCCCGGACTGACAATCCGGGATTATTTGTATATAAGAAAGATGGTTGGCCTTTTATTCAGGTCAGGTGTATTCTTTTTCCACTCATCTATGCTCAATGTTTGTATAAACTCCTGATCGGTAGTAAGATCACAGGCAATACACAAAAGGGTGGAGGACGCGGAGTTACTGATGAGGTCATCAAGCAGACCATTGTTTCTGTAAGGTGTTTCCATGAAAATCTGGGTACGGTCATTTTTTAAGGCATCCTGCTCAATATCCTTGATTTTACGAATACGTTGTTTTTTCTCTATGGGAAGGTATCCGTGAAAAATAAAATTCTGCCCGTTAAACCCCGATGCAATCAGCGCCAGTAATATGGAGCTGGGTCCAACGAGTGGAACTACCGTTATATTCTTACTATGGGCATATTTCACAACCTGTTGCCCGGGATCAGCAATGCACGGGTTCCCGGCTTCTGAAAGCAGGCCTATCTTTTTACCTTCAACAGCATTCTTCAAAAAGTCAGGTATATCTTCAGTAAATGTGTGTTTGTCAAGAATATGAAACAATACTGTTTCAAAATCTTTTGTATATCCCATGGCCCTTAGTGAACGACGCGCTGTACGAATATTTTCCACAATAAACTCATCAAGTTGATTGATAATAAGTGTGTTGCCAACAGGTATCTCTTTATCAATGGTAGGTGAGCCAAGGCTTACAGGAATCAGGAATAATGTTCCTGCTTTGTTTTGAATCCTCTTATGTGTATCAGGGTTAATCATCTGACTATACCGGATTTTTTTGTTTTTGAGCAATCAATGATGATTTTTGTTTTCTATCCATGGTAATCGACGGAGATCTGTATTCCCTCCGGAAAAAATGATGCCTGTTTTTTTATTTCTGAACATATCCGGGTTTTCCATCAAGGCAGCCAGTGGAACTGCTGCTGAAGGTTCAATTACCAGCTTCATGCGTTCCCACACTAAAAACATTGCATTTATAATTCCTTGTTCTGTGGCTGTAATAATATCTTCCACATGATCCATGATTATGGGATAGGTTTTGGTACCCAGCGAAGTCTTTAGTCCATCAGCAATAGTCTGTGGCGATTCAGAAGGAATAAATCTTTTTTCTCTGAAAGATTTCCATGCATCATTGGCCATAAGCGGTTCCGCTCCTATTACCCGGGTTTTTTTTGTGAAATATTTTGCTGAAAGTATAGTCCCGCTTAGTAATCCGCCGCCTCCCAGTGGTGCAATGATATAATCGGGCTCTTCATCCATTTGTTTGAGCATTTCATAAAAGCAACCTGCCTGCCCTCGGATTATATCATAGTTATTATAAGGATGAACGAATAAAGCACCGGTGGCTTTGCGAATTTCTTCAAGTGTTGTTTCGCGGGCTTCTAGTGTAGGCATGCAAAAAGTTATCTGGCCGCCATAATCTTTTACAGCATTAACCTTAACCTGGGGTGCATTTTCGGGCATTACAATGAACGCTTTCAAGCCCCTGATTTTAGCAGCCAGAGCAAGGGCCTGGGCGTGATTGCCCGATGAATGAGTACATACACCTCGCGATGCCTGTTCATCAGTAATATGCAATAAAGCGCTGCTGGCACCCCGGAATTTAAATGCTCCGGCTTTTTGAAAATTTTCACATTTGAAAAATAGCTTTGCTTTAGTTATTTCATCTAGAGTTTGAGATGTTAAAACAGGTGTTTGTTTTACAATGTTACTTAGCCTCTGCCATGTTGTTTTTATGCTTTCCGGATTGGGGCATTGTTGGTTGTTTGTTGCCATCTTATACGGATTTTCTCTCTAAACCATTTGCTGCAATTTCTTTTGCAATTATTTCGCATGCATCATCAAATATCTTATCAAATGTATCAAAATCAATTGGGTGAAATTTTCTTGCCCTTTGATCTGACAAGTCAATTCCATTTTTTGCAGCCACTTCCATAGACCGCGGATCAGGCATCTCACCTGCATGATAAGCTGCGGTGCCTGCTGAATCTATTTCAATTTCCAGATTGTATTTTTTTGCCTTGGATTTCATGATTCCCTCTGCAAGAGGCGATCGGCAAATATTTCCCAGGCATACCATTAAAATCTTCATACATATAACCTTTCAAAATCAATTATAAATTAAAACAATTTTTAAGTTGTATATTCAAAAAGAAGGGCAAAAATAAGAAATCCCGGAAACATTATTTATGTTGATCCGGGATTAACCTATCGAATAAATAAATTACCTACATTTTAATCTTTATCATATTGTCAAGTTCATCAAAATGTTTTTTGAAAGTACGATCAGTATCATAAAGGTTTCTAACTGTTTTACAGGCATGCAAAACGGTTGCATGATCTTTCTTGCCAAGCTTACTGCCAATGGCTGCCAGAGAATTTTTTGTATAGGATTTTGAAAAAAACATGGCAAGTTGACGAGCCTGAACAATTTCTCTCTTACGGGTATTTGAATTGATTTTTTCAATTGGAATATCGAAATACTCACCCACCACCTTTTGAATATAGTCAATTGTAATTTCCCTGGGTGTACTTTTTACAAATTTTTGAATAATACTATTGGCTAACTCAAGCGTTATTTCTTTTTTATTCATGGAAGACTGGGCAAGTATAGAAATAAGTGCGCCTTCCATTTCCCTAATATTGGTCGATATACTGTTTGCTATTAATTCAACTACATTTTGAGGCATTTCAACGCCGTCATTGTAAAGCTTCTTTTTAAGTATAGCGATTCTTGTTTCCAAATCAGGTACTTGAAGATCAGCTGAAAGGCCCCATTTAAATCTTGAAAGCAAACGAGGCTCAATTCCTTTCATTTCCACAGGAGGTTGATCGGATGTAATGATGATTTGCTTTCCGCTTTGATGCAACTGATTGAATATGTGAAAGAATACATCCTGTGTTTTGGGTTTTCCTGCAAGGGAGTGGATATCATCAACAATCAAAACATCAATCATTTGGTAAAAATGAATAAAATCATTTTGATTCGAATTTTTCACCGCATCAATAAATTGATTGGTGAATTGCTCACAAGAAACGTATAAAACCGTTTTATCGGAGAAGTTATTCTTCACTTCAATGCCTATTGCATGAGCCAGGTGTGTTTTGCCAAGTCCGTTGGCACTGTACAACAATAATGGGTTAAAGGCTGTTTTTCCCGGGTTTTTACCCACGGCAAGACCCGCACTCCTGGCCAGGCGGTTGCAATCTCCCTGGATAAAGTTATCGAAATTATAGCTTTCAATGAGCTGCGGATGAATATTGAGTTTCTTCAATCCTGGGATTATAAAGGGATTAGGAACGGCCTTACCACTGTCTTTGTTTAAATCTAATGGCATGGTTACCGGGGGATTTTTCAGAGCTTTCTTATTTAAAGTGGGGGCATTAACCGTATATGGTCTGGAATGATTACTATGATTGCTATCCATTATAATACTATACTCCAGTCTGCCGTCACTGCCAAGTTCTTTTTTAATTGTTTTTTTCAGGAGCTCGATATAATGTTCCTCAAGCCATTCATAAAAAAACTGACTCGGGACCTGA